>JAXDQN010000600.1:0-4835 GCA_034667865.1 Gammaproteobacteria bacterium | reverse complement strand
GCGCAACCCGTCCCTTGAGGCTGAATAGATCCTGAGTGTTCATCGTGCGGTTTCCTTCGGGCTTGACTAAATGCCCCTAGTTTAACCCAGCGCACGCCGGCTACAGCCAACCCTTGTCGCGCGCCATGCGTGCTGCGTCAACGCGATTCATGGCGCCGAGTTTGCTGATCGCTTCCGACAGGTAGTTGCGGACCGTGCCTTCGGACAAGTGCACCGAACCGGCAATCTCAGCGGAGGATTTTCCTTCACCTGCAAGGCGCAGCACTTGCCGCTCACGATCGCTGAGGGGGTCCTCACCTTCCCAGCCGGCCATCGCCAATTCCGGGTCGACCGCGCGGCCGCCCGCTGCCACGCGGCGAATCGCATCGGCCAATCGTTCGCTGGGTGCATCCTTGAGTAAATAGCCGGCGACGTTCGATTGCAGGGCGCGGCGCAAGTAGCCGGCCCTGGCAAACGTCGTGAGAATGATAACGCGGGTCGGGAGATCCTTGTCGCGAATCGCCTGCGCCACCTCCAATCCTGACATCCGTGGCATCTCGATGTCCGTCAGCAGGAGATTGGGCTGCAGTGTCTCGACCAGATCGAGCGCTGCCCGGCCGTCTCCTGCCTCTCCGACTACCTGCAGTCCCTGTTCCATTCGCAGCAGCGCGGTCAGCGCGCCGCGCACCATGGCCTGATCTTCCGCCAACACGATGCGAATGCTCACAGCGGTAATTCCGCCAGCACCGACAGCCCGGGTCGCAACGACGAAATACTTACCGAGCCGTTCACCGCGCGCATCCGTTCGCGCATGCCGTTGAGCCCATTACCCGCAACAACCTCACCACCCCGGCCGTTGTCCTGCACGCAAATCGAAACCTTGGAGATCTCACTGACGATGGACAGCGACACCCGGGTCGCCTGTGCATGGCGCACGACATTGGTCCCCGCCTCCAGAAGCGACTGCGCCAGAGCGCTTTCTTGCGCATCCGTCAATGACGGCAGATTCGCTGCGGGTTGCACCGTGGTGTCCAAGCCCGCCGCCCGAAGCAGACTGTCGGTCACCTTGAGGGCCTCGAGTAAACCGATGCCGCGCAAACCGGCGATCGCCCGGCGCACATCGGCCAAGCAGTTGCGCGCCACCTCCGCCACTTCGCGCATTTCCACCGCGGCCTGCGTCTGATCTTTGGCGGCCAACTTGTACGCCAACTCGGCCTTGATCGCGATCAAACTCAAGGTATGACCCAAAAGATCGTGGACGTCGCGCGCAATACGCTCCCGTTCCGCCACCTTGGCAAGGCGCGCGATTTCCACATCCTTGCCTGCCAGTGCCAGCTGTGAGGCGCGATTGGCACGGGCCACCAACACGGATGCTCCAAGCCCCAAGGCGATGACCAACACCAACCCGAAATAGATGCTGTCGGCATGTTGCCAGGTGAAATACGCATAAGAGCCAATCAGCGTCAGTGCGATGATCACCACGGATTCGCGCGTCTTTGCCTGCGCGCCAGGTATGGCTGCATAGATGAAAAGCGTGTGAGCAAAGGCGTTGTACGGAAACAAGCTCATGCCAAGGCCAAAAGTGGCCAGTCTGGCGACCCACAGCTGCGGGCCGCTCTTGTGAAAACTCCAAAAATACAAGGCCACGAACAGCGCGATGGCGCCGGCGGTGGCCCACCACTCGTCTGACGTGGCGTGTTGCAGAGGGATCAGCAGGAAACCCAACCATAGCAGGTAGGCCCACGGACCGCCGGAGTAGTCGACCACTTCACCTTGCGATTGGGTGCGCATCGGAATACCCGGCTAGCGCCTTGCAGCCTGAAAGAGTGTGGTGGCGGCCGATAGCCACAGAATCAATGCGGCGCCGATCGGTCCCGTGGCACTGCCTGGACCTTGCGCCGTGACAAAGGGATAGCTGGCCGCCAGCGCCACCAAGGCGGTCCCCGTCACGTAGTGGGATTTGTTGCGAAATAATTTTGCCAGCGGGAAGAAATGCAGTCCGACTACAACCATGATGCCGGGCATGATCCACTCGACGTGATGCACCAGGTTGAGAACCACGAGCAAGCAAATGATGGCGCCCCACTGAGCAATATTGACGTTGCGAAACATTTTGGCTCGCTGCGCGTTAATAAGCGCGTGCGCAACATCGCCGGCGTCCGGCTCCCGTTCCTCGCGCTGCGACTGACGCCATCCTGCCGCGAACAGTCCCACGCCGACCACGGCTGAGAGCAGCGACAGCTTTATGCCAAGGATGCCGTCAAGTCCTGCGACCATCCACCAAGTCCCAAAAAAAGCCAGAAACATCACTCCGATTCCGCGGCCGCGAAACGCGCCGGTCTCGTTGACAATCTCTTGATTCGACATGGCTGACTCCTGCAAGGAATGAATGGTCGACTTCATTCTCGTCAGGCGCGTGCCCGGCGTGTAGAGGCAATCGTCATGACTCCGCCATGACAATTGTCATGCGGCTCCCGTGGCGGGTTTTGGCCATTTTTCATGGCACAGAGCCAAGAAGCGGGTTCCCGCTTGGGACAGCGGCTGGTGCTTGAGATGGAAGGCGCCGACCTGCCGGTCGATCTGCGAGTAAGGCAAGCCTTCGACCGGCACCAGTTGCCCAGGAACCTGCGTCAGCAGGTCGGACACGTAGGTAACACCTTTGCCATCGGCCACCAGAGCAAGACGCAGCTCCATGTGACTCACCTCCCACACAGAACCAAACGCGTCCCGCAGCCGTTCACCGCTCGGACGCCGCGCCGTCTCATCCAGGTACGAGGTCACCAACGGCAGTTCCCGCAAGGTGTTCGCAGAATCGCGCGACAGCGCCGGACGCGACGGATGATCGCGCGCAATCATGAGACGGCGGATTTCGGCAAAGCAGGGATGCAATGAAAAGTGCGCCGGCATATTGTGATGGAACGGCCCGAAGCCTAGCTCCCATCGGCCTTCGCTCACACCGTGGACAATTTCGCGGCTCGGCGCCACCACCACCTTGAGCCGTGTCAGCGGGTTGCGCTCGCAAAACTCTTTCAACAGCGTGACGCCCAAGCGCGCGTTGACGCCCGGCGACAGCGCCACTGACAGGGTCGACAGCGCGCCGCTCTTGATCTGACCGATATCGGCCAGCGCTTCCCGCTCTTCATTCAGGGTTGCTTCGGCGAAGCGCAGCAAGCGAATGCCGGCCTCCGTCAGTTGTGGCGGCGTGCCACGCCGAAGCAGGCTGGTGCCCAAGCGATGCTCCAGATTGGCGATTGCCTGACTGACCGCGGATTGCGACAGGTCGAGGCGCTCGGCGGCCCGGCTGAAGCCGCCGGCTTCGACTACCGCGTGAAAGCAACGCAATTCATTACGTTCAATCTGCATCCGGAAAGGATAACCGACCGAGCGCTATCCGCTGCACTGATAGCTCCATCAGTTCTACCGTCTGGCAACCCGCCCACCGCAGCCTTACTTTTGTTCACCTGGAGGTAGCTATGAACGCGGCAGTGGACATCAAGAAAGGTTTGGAAGGCGTCGTGGTCGACAGCACGTCGATTTCGTTGGTGGATGGCGAGGCGGGGAGACTGTACTACCGCGGACATCCCATAGAACGCTTGGTAAAGAGCCCCTTTGCTGCCGTGGCGCACCTGGTGGTCTTCGGCGAAATGCCCGACGCGGCTCGATTGCGTGAATTCGAGGAATTCCTCTGGGATGCTGGACGCCTGCCCGCTGCGCTGACCGCCACACTGGAACAATTGTCGGGGCTCGGCGGCCACCCCATGGCGGTTCTGCAGTCATTGGCGCCGCTGCTTGCATCCGAGCCACCCTCACGCAAACTTGGCCGCAGCGATGCGGAGCAAGAGGCACTGGTGGTTGCAGCGCGGCTGCCCAGCGCCCATACATTGTTGCTCGCGCTGCGCCAGGGAAGACCTGCAGCTCCCTATCCCGAAACACGTCGTTACGGCGAGCGCTTTCTGACGCTGCTGCATAATCGCGTGCCCGATCCTCAGGCGGTGAGCATTTTCGAGCAAACCCAGATTCTGCAGATCGACCATAGCTTTAATGCCAGTACATTTACCGCGCGAGTCGTCACCTCGACGCTGGCGCCGGCCGCCTCCGCATTGTCGGCAGCGATGGGCTCCTTGTACGGTCCCTTGCATGGCGCAGCCGATCAGGGCGCATTGGAAATGGCGGAGCAAGTGGGTCAGCCGGCCAAGGCCGCAGAGTTCGTAGCTCATAGCCTTGCCACCGGTCAGCTGGTCATGGGTATGGGGCACCGAGAATACCGGGTGGTGGATCCACGCTCGAAAATCGTCAAAGCGCTGGCGGAGGAAATTGCAAGCACCGCACACGAGAAGAACTTGCTCGAGACGCTCAAGGCCGTGGATGCCGCTTTCGTCGCTCAGACCGCACAGAAGAAGCGTTCGCTGCGCGCCAATCTGGAGTTCTATAAAGGCGTGGTCTATCTGGCGCTGGGATTGCCGAAGGATTTCTTTACGGCGACCTTTGCCATCGCGCGCGTTTTTGGTTGGTCGGCCCACATTGTGGAACAGCGCAAAGATAACCGCATCGTGCGTCCTTCCGCCAACTACATAGGTCCCCCGCCAATGGCCGAGTGACGGCCTTCCATCGGTCGGCGCGCTCCCGGTATGATCGCGCATGCTTTTTTCCGAGACTTTAGAATCCTTGCGGCCGTCGGATTCCGGCTTCAGCGCCAACATCGGCGACGATTGGTCCCAGGGTCGCGCGACCTTCGGCGGCTTGGTTGCAGCCATCGGCAACGAAGCCATGCGCCGGATGGTGCCGATCGATCGTCCGTTGCGCGGACTCAACGTTACTTTCGCGGCTCCTGTCGCTGTTGGCGCCGTTCATATCGA
>JAXDQN010000599.1:0-2528 GCA_034667865.1 Gammaproteobacteria bacterium | reverse complement strand
CGGCCTTTGGTGCGCATCAATGTCTCCGTCATCGTCGAGCAGAACGGTAGGCGCGAGCAGGGCTACAGCGGCGGCGGCGGCCGCTTCGGGTTGCACGAGCTGCTGCGCGGCGACGTGCCATTCGAGCATGGCCGCGAGGCGGTGCGCCAGGCACTGGTGAATCTCGAAGCGGTGGCTGCACCTGCGGGCGCCATGACCGTGGTGCTGGGTCCGGGTTGGCCGGGCATTCTGCTGCACGAAGCCATCGGCCACGGGCTGGAAGGCGACTTCAACCGTAAGGGCACGTCGGCGTTCTCCGGCCGCATCGGCCAGAAAGTAGCCGCCGACGAAATCACCGTGGTCGACGACGGCACATTGGATCGGCGCCGCGGTTCGCTGAACGTGGACGACGAGGGTACGCCCACACAGTGCACGACTCTGATCGAGAACGGCGTGCTGCGCGGTTACATACAAGACAAGATGAACGCCAAGCTCATGGGCATGCCGGCCACCGGCAATGGGCGGCGCGAATCGTTCGCGCACATGACCCTGCCGCGCATGACCAATACTTACATGCGCGCCGGCTCGCGCGCGCCGGAAGAGATCATCGCGTCGGTGCAGAAAGGCTTGTATGCCGTGAACTTCGGCGGCGGCCAGGTGGATATCACCTCCGGCAAATTCGTGTTCTCCGCCAGTGAAGCCTACATGATCGAGAATGGCAAAATTGGCGCGCCGGTCAAAGGCGCCACCTTGATCGGCAATGGACCCGATGTATTGACACGCGTCAGCATGGTCGGCAGCGATATGAAGTTGGACGGCGGTGTCGGCACCTGCGGCAAGGAAGGCCAGTCGGTGCCGGTTGGAGTGGGTCAGCCCACGCTGCGCATCGACGCTTTGACGGTGGGCGGCACCGGCTAGGCGCCCCGGCAAGGCGCCCCCGGCTATGCAAACGACCGCACCCACCGTGCGCGTGCGAATCGTCGGCGGGTTGGGCAACCAGATGTTCGGCGCGGCGGCCGCGATGGCGTTGGCGCAGCGGCTGGGCGCGCAACTGCAGTTCGAGCTCTATCGATTTCGCGCCAGCTCGGCGCAGACGCTGCCTTACGAACTCGCGCCATTCAACCTCCCCGCAAAGCTATGCCACTCGACGGACTGGCGCTTCAAGCCCGAAGCGGGGTTGTATCGATGGTGGCGGCGAATCACGGCGCGCGCCGGCGGCCATACGCCGGTTGTTTGGCGCCAGCCGGGACATCACTTCGATCCGCGGTTCGATCGCCTGTCGGGCGACGTCTATCTCAAGGGGTATTTTCAGTCCTGGCGTTATTTTGAAAGCATTGCCGCACAAGTGCGCAAGGCCTTCGATCTGCAGCTCGCGATTTCCCCCGCCGGGCGCGCCTCTGCGGCGACCGCAGAGTCAGCGGGGGAGCGAAGCGTGGCGGTGCACGTTCGCCGCGGCGACTACACCCAGCACACGCAGCGATTCGCACTGCTGCAGAAGGACTATTACGAGCGTGCAATTCGCCTGATCGGCCGGGCGGTCGAGCGGCCCAAGTTTTTCGTCGTGTCGGACGATTTGGCTGCGGCGCGCGAAATGTTCGCCGATCGCCCCGACACCACTTTCGCGGAAGGCGGCACGGCCTTCGACGACATGCATCTCATCGCGTCCTGCCACCATCACATCATCGCCAACAGCTCGTTTTCCTGGTGGGGTGCGTGGCTGAGCCCATGGGCCGATGGCTTGACCATCGCGCCGCGAGCCTGGTTCTCCAGAGCGGTGTCGTTGCAGACCTATGTGGACGACACCTATCCGTTTGGATGGCTACTGACCTGACCCAGAAAAAGACGCCGTCGGCGGACTTGTCCTTGGCTTTGACGCGCGCCCAACGCGGGTCCTGAGGACGCGGTAAGCTGCCGTAACAGTAAGGACTTACCCGCGTGCAATTGCCGATGAATGGTTTCAAGAAGGCGCTCAAAGAGCGTCGCGTGCAAATCGGTCTTTGGAAAGGCCTTCCTGATCCCTACAGCAGCGAATTGTTGGCCTCCACGGGCTTTGATTGGCTGGGCATTGATGCGGAACACTCGCCCAATGATCCGCGCACCGTCCTGGCTCAGCTTCAGGCGCTTGCGGCCTACCCAATCGATCCGCTGGTACGCGTGGTATCCGATGATGTGGCGGTCATCAAGCAATACTTGGACATTGGCGTGCAAACGCTTTTAGTGCCCATGGTGGAAACCGCTGAGCAGGCCGCCAGAATTGTGGCAGCGACTCGCTACCCACCGGCAGGAATCCGCGGCGTGGGAAGTGCGTTAGCGCGTGCCGCGCGTTGGAATCAAGTTGACGGCTATCTGCAGCACTGCCACGAGCAACTTTGCGTTTTGGTTCAAGTTGAATCCGTGAAAGGTCTGGAGAACCTGCCTGCAATTTGCGCAGTCGAGGGAATAGACGGGGTATTTTTCGGGCCGGCGGATTTAGCTGCCTCAATGGGCATGATTGGCCGTTCGACCGATTCGGCGGTGCAGGCCGCCATCGATGCAGGAATCAAAACGAT
>JAXDQN010000598.1:0-4487 GCA_034667865.1 Gammaproteobacteria bacterium | reverse complement strand
AATTTCTCGGGCGGCTTCAGGCGCAGAAGATGTTCTTACCTCGGCTGGCGCCTCGCGCGGGCGCGCGGGCGCGGTAACCGCCGACGTCGATGGCAAGACGGGGGTGTGGACTTGAGGCGCTGCGACGTGGGGCTGAGCGGTTCGCGGCGGTGGTACCGGTGGTGCTGCTTGCGGTGTCGCTACCTGCGGTGAGGGCGGCGGCGGGACCGGTGGCGGTGCGACTGAAGGCGAAGGCTGCGCGACCGGCGCGATGCTCGCCTGGGAGCGCGGAACAGGGTCCTCGACATGCAGGCCGAGGGCGAACTGCGCCAATCCAATGCGAACTTCTTGAAACAATTCCTTGGGGATTTTTCCACGGCGGTAGTACTGGTCCAGCAGCGACAGCACTTCCCAATTGCCAGTGGAATCGGGGCCAATGGGACCTCGCATAGATCGCAGGAAAGTCGCACTATCGCAACGGCCGCTCGCCAGGGCATCCAGCAACTCCGGTGTACTCAGCTCGGAGAGCGCGCGTTCAGGTTTGCCGCCGGTCGGCTGCGGTGCATTCATGCTAGTCCTTCACTGACAGGGCAATTGCCATTGTACCGATTACAATGCTCGCTTGTTTTGGTTGCAATCCCCAGGCTTGAATTGCGCGAGATTGAATAGCCATTTGTCTCTTTTAAGTCCTCAGGAGTTCCTACATGTACCTGCTTTACTACTGGCCCGATATCCAGGGCCGCGGCGAGTTCGTGCGATTGGCCTTGGAGGAGGCGGGCGCGAAGTACCGCGACGTGGCGCGCGAGCCCGGCAGAGGCTCGGGAATCGCCGCCATGATGAAACTGCTCGACGCAGGCGCCGTAAAGCGCCCGGCCTTTGCGCCGCCCGTTCTAAAAGCCGGGAGGCTGCTGATCGGTCAAACGGCCAATATTCTACACTTTCTTGGGGGCCGCCACGGTCTGGCCCCCGCGGATATGGCCGGACAACTTTGGACCCAGCAATTGCAGCTGACCATCGCCGATTTCGTGGCGGAGGTTCACGATACGCACCATCCGGTCGCTGCCATGCTGTACTACGAGGATCAAAAGAAGGAAGCCAAGCGGCGTGCCGCGGATTTTTTGGAAAACCGCGTGCCAAAATTCTTGGGATACTTCGAGAAAATTCTCACGCGCAATCCGCGTGGCGTGCATTACTTGGCGGGCCGAAAAATCAGCCATGCCGACCTGTCGGTGTTTCAAATTGTTGCAGGTTTGAGTTATGCATTTCCAAAGTCTGCGGCGCGGCAAGCGCGAAAATTCCGCCAGGTGTTTGCGCTGCACGCCAGGATTCAGGAGCGCGAAAGAATAGCGGCATATTTGGCTTCGGGGCGGCGCATTGCTTTTAACAATGATGGAATCTTTCGACACTATCCGGAATTGGACGCGGCGTGACGACGGCGGCAGGCCGCGATTGACGCTATGATGCGCGAATGAAAAAACATCAGGGTCCCTGGGTGGCGGTGGTTGTCCTTTGCGTCAGTCTCGCCGCCTGCGCGCAAATGGGCGGTGGCCCCTCGGCCAAAGCGGATGGCTCGAGTGCCGCCGCATCCGCTGCCGGCAAGCTGCCGCCGGGCATGAACGCAAATGGCGAAGTGATCGACCCTACGGTGGTGGAAAGCGGCCATGGTCAGACCGTCAAAGGCATCAACGATTTCGAAGGCGAAATCACCGGCATCCCGGTGCCCGGCAGCCCGTTTACCCAGCTGAAAATCGGCATGGGAATTCGCCAGGTCATGGATATCTGCGGACCGCCAAGCGATCAAGGCGCTTATGTCACGGGCAAGGCGTACATTCCGTTCTACTTCGGCAGCGATCGCAGTCGCTACGAACTCTACTACAAGGGCTGGGGCCGCCTAATTTTTGCCGGCGGCAGCATCGGCAACTACGGCGGCGGCAATCTCATTTGGGTCATTCATTCGGCGGCCGAATCGGGCTACCGGTAAACGGAGGCTCCGCACGCGGAGCCTCCGCACCATCTCGCTGGTCGCGCGATCAAGGTTTGAGCTGACCGCGAATCTCGCCGGCCTTGTGCTCGGCACTGTGCACATTCACATACAGTTCACCGGCTTTAAAGTTGGCGAACTGCTCGTCGGTCAGTTTCGAACCCGCGGGCACCGACCAGGAACCGTCGGCATTTTTGGTGAGCGTGATGATGGGCGGCCCCGCCTTTCCCGGCGCGCCCACGTGAATATGCGCCACGGTGCCTTCGATGCCGGAGGTCTTGACGGCGCCGCTGACGCTCTTGTCGGCGGCGATTTTGATGGTGCCGGTGCCGGTCGCCGAGCTGGTGACAGGCGGCGTCTCTTCCGCGCCGGTCAAACTTACCTTCACGTCGGCCGCCAGCGCAGCGCCCGCGGTCAGAACGCCGGCGATCAGCAGCGATGCGATTCGGATGGACTTTGCAAGTGTGTTCATCTTCAACCCCCGGTCAGTTATTGCGATGCCTATCATGATCTCACCGCAACGAAACTGTCGAGGATCTCCACGCCGTGTCCTGCCAGCGGCCAAAGCCGGGAATTAGATCGGGCGTCCCAGCCTGACGCTCGGTCCTAAGCGAGTCGAGCGCGATGGATTCGAAGCGGCGACGGAAGTGCCCGGCCGACCGAAGTTCGCGAACCACCAGCAGGTGCTTGGAGTCCGGCTGCCAGCCGGCGAACTCGATATAGCCGAGTTCCGGCCCATCGCTGCCCGGCGGCAGCACGTCGACCAGCCACTCGCTGCCGGAACGGCGAAATACCCACATTTCGCGCCACGCGGCGAGCGGCTGAACCGCCAGCGCCAGGGCAGTACCGTCCGTGCTGGCGCGAGCCGAGGATAACCAGACTGCACCAAAGGTGCAGCGCTGGGTGAGCAGTTCGCCGCCACGTTTCGTGTCGAGCAAAGCCACGCAGGTCTGTCCGGGTTCTCCCGGCGCCAGCTTGATGGCAAGTCGGCCGGCGCGCGCGACAGCGGGTTCCGCGGCCAGTCTGGATGCGCCGACTCGAACAGCGGCTTCCGCATAGTCGTTTTGATCGACCTCTTCGAGGTCGGATTTCTTGACCGCGCCCAATTCATCCAGAGATTGAATCGCGGCAGCGAGCGCATTCTCGCCGCGCCGGGTTTGCCAGTAGGCGAGTGCGGCCAGCACGCCGGCGCGCCGCATGTGCAGCCGATTCTTTAAAATCGCACTCAAGCTCGCGGTACGCACGCCTTGCAAAATGTCGGCCCGCCACTGATCCCATTGGTAGCGCGCGGTGGGTCCGAGATTGGGATCCACACAGTCGTGGCGCGTCAATCCCAATGCGGCGCGGGCCTGCTGCGCCGGTTCCGCGGAACTCATGGTGAGCACCCGGCGATACATTTCACTGTCATAGCAAATCTGCACCGTGCCATCATGCTCGTAGCTGTTGAACTTGATGCCAAACTGAGCCACCAGCTCTAAATGTGCCGCAATTATGGTTGAATTGGCCCTGGACTGATGGACCGAGGCTCGCTGGGCCAAGCGTTCCGCCATGCTGCCCAAGGCATCGAACGGCTCGGCGCTCATCTGGGCCGCGGGGACGGCTTTGAGGTAGGCGGCGGCGTAACTAATCCCCAAGGCTTCGGCTCCCGGCGTATCGCGCAGGAACCTGACCACTGCCAGCAACTGCGGAGCCTCTTCTGGCTGCAACGACGTAGCGCGTACCTGGGTGGCGCGAATGAAGCCCGCGCGCTCCAGCCGATGGTCGTAAACGCTCAGATACTCGCCTTGCTCGCCGCGGACCTCCAAGACCTCGCCCTGCCATAACACGGCCTGCTGCGGCGCGGTTTCCTTGGGCGACGCACGCAATGCGGCTTGATTTTGGGTGACGATGGCCAGACCCAGCGCCGCCAAGGCGAGCGGCGTCATTTGGAGCCCAGCAGGGTGGATCCGATGAAGCCGCCATTGGCCGGCGGCGGCGCAATGATCACCTGCACCTTGTCGGAGAGCTTGTCGGCCAGCGTCTTTTGAATCAACAGCGGATTCTTGGCGATCAGCTCGCTCTCGCGCGCCATCTGTGCGCTATTCGCCAGGCCCACGCGTTCCAACCGATACACCTCTGCGTCGGCCAGTTTCTGGCGCGAATCGGCCTCGCCGGCGGCTTCGATGCGCCGCGCTTCGGCGTTGCCTTCGGCGACGCGGATGCGGGCCACCTTTTCGGCATCGGCTTCCAAGCGGCGCTGTTCGATCTGCTTTTGCTTGAAGGGCAGCACATGCTTCATGGCTTCTTCCTGCGCCCTCGCGGCAATGACTTGCTCGTTGCTGGCCGCTTCCGCGGCCTTCTCGCGCCGTACCTTGTCCGCTTCGCCTTCCAGCGCGGTCTGCTTGACACGCTTCTCTGTGAGCTCCAGCGTAAAGCGCATCTTTTCGCTTTCCAGCTCCTCGGCCAGCAATTTGTCCATGCCGACGCGATAGTCATGCGGTAGGTCGACCTGACCCATCTGCACACTGCGCAACAGGATTCCATCCGC
>JAXDQN010000597.1:0-4915 GCA_034667865.1 Gammaproteobacteria bacterium | reverse complement strand
ACATTGACGTAGTGGCGGCTGCGCAAGCAATGATCCATGACCGACAACAAGCAGTTCGCGTCGGGCGGCAGATATACCCGCACGATCTCCGCCTTCTTGTTCATCACATGATCGATGAAGCCGGGGTCCTGATGAGTGAAACCGTTGTGATCCTGGCGCCAGACATGCGAACTGAGCAAATAATTCAGCGATGCAATCTTGCGGCGCCACGACAGACCGGCCGTCACCTTGAGCCATTTGGCATGTTGATTGAACATGGAATCGACGATGTGAATGAATGCCTCGTAGCAGTTGAACAAGCCATGCCGACCGGTCAATAGATAGCCTTCCAACCAGCCCTCGCATTGATGTTCGCTGAGCATTTCCATGACTTGTCCGCTGCGCGCGAGATATTCATCATCTTTGCGGATATCGAGCATCCATTGGCGCTGACTGGACTCGAACACCGCTTCGAAGCCATTCGACACCGTTTCATCCGGACCGAACAAGCGAAAGTTCCGCGGCTCCGAATTCATCTGCATGACATCGCGTAAGAATTTCGCCGCGACGCGGGTGTCGCCGACCCCGGCAATCCCCGGCTTTGGGACCTCGACGGCGTAGTCGCTGAACTTCGGCATACGCAAATCGCGCAGCAGGATGCCGCCGTTGGCATTGGGATTCGCTCCCATGCGTCGATCGCCGACCGGCGCCAATGCCGCGAGTTCCGCTTTCAGCTTGCCAGCCGCATCGAACAATTCCTGCGGACGGTAGCTGTGCAGCCAATTTTCCAGCTGCTGAAGATGAGCGGGATTGGTGGCGGGATCCGTCAGCGGCACTTGGTGCGCTCGGAATGTGCCTTCGATTTTCTTGCCGTCGACGACCTTCGGTCCGGTCCAGCCCTTGGGCGATACCAGGACGATCATAGGCCATCGAGGGCGATCCACCTGCGCGCCGGGTTTGCGCGCCGCCGTCTGAATGTTAAGCACCTGCTCGATGACGGCATCCAGTGTGCTCGCCATGGCTTCATGCATGGGCATGGGCTCATCGCCCTCGACGAAATGCGGCTCCCATCCATAGCCCTGCAAAAGTTGCTGCAATTCCTCGCGGGGAATGCGCGCCAGTAAAGTCGGGTTGGCGATCTTGTAGCCATTCAAATGCAGAATGGGCAGCACCGCGCCATCGCTCGCAGGGTTCAAGAACTTGTTCGAGTGCCAGGAGGTCGCCAGCGGCCCGGTCTCCGCTTCGCCATCGCCGATCACACAGGCGACAATAAGCTGCGGGTTGTCGAATACCGCCCCAAAGGCGTGGCTCAACGAGTACCCCAGTTCACCGCCCTCGTGAATCGATCCCGGACATTCCGCGGAGGCATGGCTGGGTATGCCGCCGGGAAATGAAAACTGCGTGAACAAGCGCTTCAAGCCGTGCTCATCCTGGCTGACGTTCGAGTAGACCTCGCTGTAAGTCCCTTCAAGATACGTGCCGCTGACCACCGCAGGACCGCCATGTCCGGGCCCGGACATATAGATCATGTCCAGATCGTATTTCTTGATGACCCGGTTCAAGTGGGTGTAGATGAAATTCTGTCCAGGCGTGGTGCCCCAGTGCCCCAACAGCATGCGCTTCACATGCGACGCGGCCAGCGGTTGCTTCATCAACGGGTTGTCGCATAGATAGATCTGTCCCACGGACAGGTAGTTGGCCGCGCGCCAGTACCCGTCGATGGTGCGCGCACTTTCCGCGTCGAGCACCGGGTTGGTCGAGGTTGATTGCATGCCTATTCTCCTGTGTCGCTCATTTCGAGCAGACGCGCCGTCTGTTGCGCAATGACGAATTCCTCGTCGGTACGGATGATGCGCACGCTAACTCGCGATTGTTTCGTGGATATGATCGGCGCGGCGCCGCTATTTGCAGCGCCATCGAGCTCCACGCCGAGAAATTCCAATCCTGCGCAGATGCGCTGGCGCAGCGGGGCCGCATTTTCGCCAACCCCACCGGCGAATACCAAGGTATCAACCCCGCCCAGCGCAGCCGCAAACGAACCGATCCACTTTTTTGCCTGATAACAGAACAGATCGAGTGCATCGCGCGCGCGTGCATCGCGCTGCTCGCGTTCGAGCAGGTCACGCACATCCGCACTGGTTCCCGATACCCCCAACAAGCCGGATTCATGATTGACCATGGCTTGCAACGCCTTGGCATTCATGCGCTTGGTCAAGACCAGGTAGCTCATCAGACCAGGATCCAAGTCGCCCGTACGCGTACCCATCACCAGCCCCGCCGTCGGCGTGAAGCCCATGCTGGTATCGATGCAAAGGCCATGGCGCACGGCGGCGATGCTGGCGCCGCTGCCCAAGTGCGCCAGTATGACGCGTCCGCGCGATGCGGCCGCATCGCCCAAGCGGCCGAGTTCCTGCATAAGAAACGTAAACGACAGCCCGTGAAAACCGTAGCGCTGTACTCCGCGCGAGGTGTGGCGGCGCGGAATAGGCAAGAGGGTCGCGACACGGGGCATGCTGCGATGAAATGCCGTATCGAAGCAGGCTACCTGCGGAATTCTTTTGAAGTGCCGCTGCATGGCGCGGATCAGTTCGATTTCGCGCGGCAAGTGCTCCGGAGCGTATGGAACGATTTTGCGCAATTGCGCCAGCAGCCTCGAGTTGATGCGCTCGGGCGCGGAACGTTGCATGCCGTGAACGATGCGATGGCCGATGGCATCGGGAGCGGCATAGCCCGGCTCAGCCTGCAGCTTTTTCATCATGGAATCGGCAGCGCCGACAGCGCCTCCCGACAGTCGCTCGAGTTTTCCGGCGAACAATCGTACTGGCCGGCGTCGCAGTTCGAAAACCGCATAGCGCAGACTGGATGAGCCCCCGTTGATGGTGAGAACGCGTTTCACCGGTTTTGATTGCTTTCGCTTTTCATGGCGTTTGGTACCCTGCGCCATCGGTTTGATCCTGTCTATCAGCGAGTCGGAGTTTCGATGGAAGCTTTTTGGGTTTCGATCACCACGGTCGGTGTGGCAGAAATCGGCGATCGCACGCAGCTGCTGTCGCTGGTGTTGGCGGCGAGATATCGGCGACCCTGGCCCATCATCCTCGGAATTCTCTGCGCGACCCTGGCGAACCACGGCGTCGCAGGTTTCGTGGGCGTATGGTTCGGCAGTTTGCTCAAGCCTCGAGCCCTGGAAATCGTGGTCGGCGTCAGCATGATTGCCATGGCGCTGTGGACTCTAAAGCCCGATAAATTGGACCAATCCGCCGGTACCACCGGCGCGATGGGCGCGTTTCTAGCCACGCTGACCAGCTTCTTCGTCGCTGAGATCGGCGACAAGACGCAGATAGCCACCCTGGCGCTGGCCGCAGCGTATCCAAATCTGTTGGCCGTGGTCGCAGGCACCACCGCCGGCATGCTGCTGGCCAACGTGCCGGTGGTGTTTATGGGTAAGGCGTTCGCCGACCGGCTGCCGCTGAAAGCCATTCATTATAGTGCCGCTGCATTGTTCGTCGTGTTGGGAATCGTGTTCCTGCTAAGAGCCCTATGGAAGTAGTACTAAGGGCGGCATTTTTCTGCACGCTGGCAGCTGGCATGGCAGCCGCAGACGAGCCTACCGTGCCCGCGCCCGAGAATTTTGCCGTGCACGGACAATTCACTTACGTCGAGCAGGAAACCTCCAGCTTCAATGCGCCGTATCGAGGCGCCAATAGCTTGTCGCCCGGTATCGGTGCCGAGACCACCGATGTGACCTTGTATCTGGGCGTCAAGCTGTGGAGCGGCGCTCAAGCCTGGCTCAACGGCGAGGCCGATCAAGGCTTTGGACTCGATGACACACTCGGCGCGGCGGGATATCCCAGCGGCGAGGCCTACAAGGTCGGCAAGAAGCAGCCCTATTTTCGTTTACCGCGCGCCTTCGTGCGCCAAAACCTCGATCTCGGCGGAGAGACGCAGGCGGATCAAGCCGCTGCGAATCAATTGGCGGGATCGCACAGCGCCGACCGCCTGGTGTTGTGGCTCGGTAAATTCAGCGTCGCCGATGTCTTTGATACCAACCAATATGCGCATGACCCGCGCGGCGACTTCCTGAATTGGAGCGCGATCGATGCCGGCACCTTTGACTACGCGGCTGATGCATGGGGATATACCGTAGGCGCCGCGGCGGAGTGGTACCAAGGAGACTGGACCACGCGGGTCGGCCTGTTCGATCTATCGACTGTCCCGAACAGCCCGCATTTGGATCCCGGATTCCACGAATTTCAATCCGACGTTGAGCTCGAGCATCGTCACGAAATTTTCGGGGCGAAAGGACGACTGCTGCTGACCCTGTTCGACAGTCGCGGCCGTATGGGATTGTTGGATCAAGCCGTGCAAGTCGCGCAAAGTTCCGGCACCCCGGTCGACATCGCAGCAGTGCGCGCCTATCGCGGCCGCTTCGGCGCGAGCTTTAGTTTGGAGCAAGAAATCGTGCCGGAATTGGGCGCCTTCGCGCGAGTCGGCAAAGCCGGCGGCAACACGGAAACCTATGAATTCACCGATATCGACCGCACGCTTTCCGCCGGAATCTCCTTGCAGGGTGGCCGCTGGCGCCGCGCCGATGACACCTTCGGCTTGGCCGCCATCAACAACGCGATTTCCGCAGCGCGGCAGAACTACTTGAATGCCGGCGGATTGGGACTTCTGGTGGGCGACGGCCGTTTGCCCCACCCTGGCCCCGAGCAAATCATCGAAACCTACTACTCCGCATCGCTATGGCAAGTTGCGCATTTGAGCTTCGACTATCAATGGATCAACCACCCAGCCTACAATCGCGATCGCGGCCCAGCTTCCGTGTTTGCGGTAAGGCTTCATGCGCAGTTTTGATCACTTGCCCGTGGTACGCACGCTCAGTACCATGACTGCGAACACCCCCAAAAAGAAGGGACATCGACATGAGCATCGGATC
>JAXDQN010000596.1:0-2519 GCA_034667865.1 Gammaproteobacteria bacterium | reverse complement strand
AACCCAGTTGGTCTTTATCGGCCGAGACCTTGATCAGACAGAGCTTCGGGCAGGATTTGACGCCTGCTTGGAAGTGGAGCTAAGGCCTAGCGAACCGGGACCAAGGTTTCCGAGGTAATCCGGCCGTCGAAGTCGGTCCACACATGTTGCGCGAAGTCGTACAACTTGCAGCGCCGCACGGTGTTCCAGTAATAGCGCCAGGAAAACACCTCGGAGTTCAGCCGTTCATCCAACGTTGCCGCGAGGCGCGCCTGGGCTTCCTTGAGACGGTAAAGCGGAATGCCCATGTTCACATGGTGGGCGCCATGCTCGAGAATGTAGTGGATCAAGCCATCGAGGGGCCGCATCAGCTTGATGTGCACGGTGGTGGTGGCGTAGACGGCATTGGCTGTCCATTCAACCCCGCGTTCAAACAAGGCCACCCGTGGGTGCGAGAGCTGCACGTAAATGACGAAGCCCATGAGGCAGTTCCAGATGCAGAACGGCACGACGAAGCCGAAAATCAGCAACGACCAAATCGACTTGCCGCTGTACAGGCCCCAAGCCACCAAGCCGCCCACCCAGAGGATCGCAAAGGAAGACACCAATAAACTGTCCCACGTATAGCTCAGGCGCTTGGTCTTGACGTGCTTACGTCCCGGGAAGAACAGTTTCTTCCACCACATTTCGACCATGTAGTACACGCCCTGGCCGACACCACTGCGGTAAATGCGCTCCAGCTGGCGGCGAATCCAGGGCAGTTGCGCGAATTCGGCCGGCGAGTAGGGCGTCCAAACGTAGTCGCGTCCCTTCAAGTTGGTGAAGCCGTGGTGCGCGAGGTTATGGCCGATTTCCCACAGACTGAAAGGCGTGAGCGAGGGCAGAAACGCGATTCTGCCGATCCATTTGTTGAGGGTGGCATTCGGCGTATAGGAGCCATGGCAGGCATCGTGGCCGATGACGAACAATCTCGCGATCCACAGAGCGGCCACCAGAGACGCAAAAATCTTCACCCACAAGGCTTCCACGACCAGCAGACTGGCTATGGCCACACCGAGCACCAACCAGTCCAGCAGAAACCAGACAATCGGGGCGGCTACCGCGCGCTCGATGGTGAACGGCTGCAGCAGTTTCTGAAATTTGAAGCGCGACTTGTCCACCGGCGGGGGCGTGACAACTTGCGGTTCGGGCGGGGAAGGTGTTTGCACTCGGAAACTCCGGCCAGCACGGTGTGGGATCAATGGCGCATTATACGCCCAGATGGCGTTTAGCGCAGGCTTGCGTCAGGCAGTCTCGGCATCCGGCCACAGTAAAACCCCTAGATGCTCGCACGCCTCGATTAAGGCCGTCGCGGCCTCCCGGGTGCTGGCATCCAAGCGCCTATCGTGGGTCAGGAGCCAAGTTAGGCGGGCCCGCCGCGACCTGGCGGAGGGCTCGCTGTCGAATAGGGACGGGAACAGGCCGAGCGCGTCCACGAACTCACGCATGGCAGCCGTACAAGGGGCATTCGGCGCCGGCGTCAACAGCAGCTTGAGCCAAGTGACGCAGCGCTTGGCGAGTCCGGCGCGGGTTATTCCGACACTCGTACGGCGGCGCGATTCGCCGTCTGCCAAGGAGTCGGCCAGATTTCGGTACCGTTCCACGGAAAACTCGTCTGCCGGCAAAGCGGGGCTAGCGTCCGACAATATGGAGCGCAACAGATCTCCGAGCAACAGCGACAGGGATTCCGCCAAAAAACGCTGACACTGCTCCGTGTCGGGTCGGGACATGGTATCCCAGGAAAGCGGTCCCCCAATGCGTCTAGCGTTCGGCGACTTTGACATGCAGCACAGTGTAGCGGCTCTACCGCTCATCGCAACTAGCGGAAATTGCGACGAGCATCACTGAAGTTGGATTTTTTCAAAAATACGCCGCCACAGCGCGCAGCGGCGTCGTCAAGCAAAAAAATTAATGAAATCTGACGGCCTGCGCCGAACCTCGGCGCCGTTGGACTATCATATAGGGATGAGATTACCCACCGCTCCCGCTGCCAATGCGGTCAAGCTGCGCGGCGATTATTCTGCCGCGAATTCAGACTACGTCGTAGAGCAATCCTGGGGCGACTACACGCCGGTCGAACACGCGCTCTGGGCGCGGTTGCTGCAGCGCCAGTTGCGTTTGATCGAGAAATACGGCGCCCCGCAGGTTTTGGCGGGCTTAAAGGCATTGCACATTGCCGATCACGTGCCGCGTTTCGATGAGGCCAGCAGAGTACTGCGCGCGGCGACCGGATGGGAGATCGTGGCGGTTCCCGGGTTGATTCCGGAACAGAATTTTTTTGCGCATCTCGCCAAGCGCCATTTTCCAGTCACCGTGTGGCTGCGCACCCACGACGAGATCGACTACCTGTCGGAACCGGATGTGTTCCATGATTTCTTCGGACACGTGCCGCTGCTGTGCGATCCGATATTCGGCGACTTCATGCAGGCTTACGGCGCAGCGGGCCGCAAGGCGAGCGTCGAGGGCGGCCTGAAAATGCTGGCGCGCCTGTATTGGTATTG
>JAXDQN010000595.1:0-5455 GCA_034667865.1 Gammaproteobacteria bacterium | reverse complement strand
GCCGTGCGCGACATCGAACGACCCGCGCCATGGCTGCAGCTATCGAAACTTTCCGCGTTACCCAGGCCACGCACGATAAACGAGCGTGCGCCCATGCTGCCCGGAATGATGCCCATCTCGCCCTTGCGCGCACGCACCGCACCCTTCCGGGTTACCAGAATGTTCTCTCCGAAGTGACGCTCACGTGACACATAGTTGTGATGGCAATTGATTGCCTCCACATGCGTCTCGAACGGCTTGGGAATTGCCACACGCAACGCGCCCACAACATGCTGCATCATCACCTCGCGATTTTGCTGCGCGAAGTTCTGCGCCCACCCCACCGCCTCAACATAGTCGTTGAAATGCTGCGTTCCTTCCGGGAAGTACGCCAGATCCTGGTCCGGCAGATTGATCATCCAAGTACGCATGTCCTTCTTCGCCAACTCGATGAAATGTGCGCCAATGGCATGACCAACGCCGCGTGATCCACTATGCAGCATGATCCAGACAGCTCCGGCCTCATCCAGACACAGTTCGATGAAATGGTTGCCCGTACCCAAGGTTCCCAAATGCGCGTGGTTGTTGGTGTTCTTCAAGCGTGGGTACTTCGCCACCAAGCGCGTGAACGGCTCGACCAGTGTCGCCCAGACCGCGTCGGCCGCCGGAGGCGCCTTATCGCCCCAGGCTCCCTTATCTCGCTTACCCACCGTTCGGCCATGCGGAACCGCGCGCTCAATGGCCGAGCGAACGGCGCTCAAGTTATCGGGCAAGTCCACGGCGGTCAGCGTGGTCTTCGCGGCCATCATGCCGCAGCCGATATCCACGCCCACTGCGGCCGGAATCACGGCATGCAGCGTCGGAATCACGCTACCCACAGTCGATCCCTTGCCCACATGCACGTCCGGCATCACCGCCATGTGCCGAAAGATGAAAGGCATGGTCGAGGTCCGAGCCAGCTGGGCTCGCGCTTCATCTTCCACCGGCACGCCGTTGGTCCACATCTTGATGTGGCGGCCACCCTCGACTTCCATCACCTCGAAAGTATTCTCGCTCATAGACCTAATTCTCCACTCTTTAAGCTCAAATCAGAGACTGCGACAATCCATTCTCATGAAACGTAATTGCTCTACCCGCTGAGCTACAGACTTGAAGTCTGACGGGGATCGAACCCGCGACGCATGTAGTTCCTTCCAGCATTCCCAGCCTCTGAAACCTCAAAAAAAGAGCGCGACAACGTTTTGACAGGACGCCCGGCTCTTTCGAACCGTGAGGGATCGAACCTCTAGCCCTCAAAGAGGACGTTACCAATGTAGTCCTGTCGGCATTCGCGCCGTACCTAAACTGCTACTCCTTCGATTAATCCGATCCCGTGCTCCGAATTCAACGTCCCGGAGGCGAATTGCTGCACGACTTCAAACACTTCGTCAGAGAATCCCCCAACGTTGAGCACATCTTCTCGCTCCAACGCCTGCGTGGTTCGATTCGGCTGCAAATCGATGCAAACCAGCTTGGCTTGCCGATTCTTCACTTTAAACTCCTCCCACAGCCGTAACGTCTCCGTCGGTCCCGTCTTGCGATTGTCGACCCACGACTCGTTGTCTGACACCAACACCACCAGATCTGCACGCTCCTCAACCTCGATCAACCGCTTCAACGGCGCACTACAACTTGTTCCTCCTCCTCCCAGCGCCGCCAACTTCGCCGCATTGGTCATCACGGAATCCCGTGCATTGATCTCGATCTCCTTCACCTTCTCCGCGAATGGCAATACCAGCGCGTTTCGGTTCGCCCGAACGATGGCCGCCGTTACCAATGCCGCGACCTGAATGCAGCGGACTGCACTAGTTCCTCCCTTTCGAGATCCCGTGATCGCGGATGCCATGGATCCAGACACGTCCGGACATACCACCACGCGCCCCGGATAAGCCTCTACCCGCTCCAATGCAATCTCCATTGCATCCTGCAACGCCTCCTTCACGACGCTCGGCACTTGTGCTCCCGCCGCGAAGTACGCCGCCATCAACTGGTACGGGAACACCCGCGCCTTGGCGATCGCAACAGGATCCCGCAACCGTTCGGCAATCATCTCTGCCATTCCGGCAATCTCGAACACTCCGTGACGGGCGAACGTATTCAAGTTCATCCGCACCATCTGCCATCCGGCCGAGCGCGCGACCTGCGCCCACTCCTCCGCGTTCAAGTTCAGCGCCGTCAACATCTGAAACGGCACGTTCGGCACCGCCCCCGAGCGGTCGAACCGATAACGGGCCAATGCCTGCAACGACTCCGGCAAAGCCTCCATCGCATGGGGCCTATTCAGGACCCAGGCAAACATCGCCTCACGCACCGCATCGATCGGCTTTGGGTGCACCATTCGCACGATATCTCGCAAGGACGGATCCGCCCCCACCGCCGCGTCAATCAACTTCGGCTCAGCACACGTGTTCAGCCACGCCTCCACCAGGCGCTTAGGTAGTGACCCCAACGACTTGCGCCCCGTCACCCCACTGCGCATGATCTGCACGAAGTTGCGCAGCATGCGTCCGTTGTCGATGACCTTCGGAAAGGCAGCCTTGAACAACTCCGAGTTCTTGCTGGACAGCACCGCCAATAGCAACGCCGGCACGTCCTTCATTGATCCCTTGGTGCGGGCATAGATCGCGGTCTTCGCGATGAACTCCGCATCCAATGTGGCGGTCAGCGCCAACACGGTCTCTAGCTGTTCCGCAGCGTTCGCGTAGAACGTGTTGCTTAAAGTTCCAGTCGCCGCGTACTGAGCCAAGGCCTGCTTAGGCTCCAGCGCATACGCCAAAGCCCCTTCGCTATTGATCGCTGACGCGGCCGGAAGCAACTTCCCGCGTGCGGACTGAAACAGTGCCTTGTTCGCCATTGTCCCTCTCCTGAACCTGGTTGTTCTTCTTAGGAATCGACGGCGCCCCCATGGCGCCGCCCGGATCTGCTTTTTCCTCATTTGTGATCTATACAAAGCAAGCGCTGGGCCAGCCGTGCCATTTGCATAGATAGCATCGCGTAAGTATCTGATTAAAAAACATTTATAAGCTGCAATGCCGTTTTCCAGGCACAGGCTGACCATTCCGTATTTCGCCATAGAAATAGATATACCTAGCTTTAATTATCTTTTAAGCTAGATCTATGCAGAATGTGATCATGGGCTTTTTGGGCTCAACGCTCGATGCTGGCGGAAGCACGGCATCTCGCTGGGAAAAGTGGCGCCCCACGGTCTCGATCTGCCAGCACCCAGACTTCGTGGTCCACCGGCTGGAACTGCTGTATGCACGGCCCCACACCAAGTTGGCGCAGCAGATTGTGGAAGATATCGGCTCAGCTTCCCCTGAGACCACGGTGAAGCTTCACTTGGTGGATCCCCGCGACCCCTGGGATTTCCAAGAGGTGTACGGGCTCCTGCATGAGTTCTCTCGCAACTACACCTTCGACGTGGAGAACGAACGCTACTTGATGCACATCACCACCGGCACTCACGTCGCCCAGATTTGCATGTTCTTGCTTACCGAGGCTCGTTACTTCCCTGCCGCACTGCTGCAATCCTCGCCGCCGCGACGCCAGAATCAGGATAGCGCCGGATCCTTCGCCATCATCGATTTGGATCTATCGAAGTTCGACCAGCTCGCCGCGCGCTTCGCCAAGGAAAAGCAGGAAAGCACCGCCTTCCTAAAGTCCGGCATCAACACCCGCAACGCAGCCTTCAACCGCACCATCGATGAAATCGAGCAAGTCGCAGTGCGTTCACGCTCGCCCATCTTGCTCAACGGCCCCACTGGCTCTGGCAAATCCCAACTCGCCGAAAGGATCTACGAGCTCAAAAAATCAAAGCATCAACTCACCGGCGAGTTTGTCGAAATCAATTGCGCCACCTTGCGCGGCGACGCCGCGATGTCGACGCTATTCGGTCACGCCCGCGGCGCCTTCACCGGCGCACAGACCGAGCGCGCGGGACTCTTAAAGAAAGCCCATCTCGGCATCGTATTCCTAGACGAAATCGGCGAACTAGGGTCCGACGAACAAGCCATGTTGCTGCGGGCCATTGAAGAGAAGACTTTCTTTCCTTTAGGGTCAGACAAGGAAACAAAAAGTGACTTTCAATTGATCGCCGGCACCAACAAGGACCTGCGCGAAGCGGTACGCGCCGGCCGATTCCGCGACGACCTCCTGGCCCGCATCAACCACTGGACCTTCCGCCTGCCCGCGCTTAAGGACCGGCCCGAAGACATCGAGCCCAACGTCGACTACGAACTCGAGCGCCATACCCAAGTCTCCTCAACCACGGTGCGCTTCAACGCCGAAGCCCGCCGCGCCTATCTCAAGTTCGCCACCGCCCCCGAAGCCCAATGGCGCGGCAACTTCCGCGAACTCTCAGCGTCCATCACCCGCATGGCCACTCTCGCCGACGGCGGTCGCATTACGGAAAGACTCGTCGACGACGAAATAGAACGGCTTAAAGCCAACTGGATCGAAGTCCACAACGACGACCTGAGCGACTTGATGTCAGCTGAGCAATTGACGCAAATCGATGCCTTCGATCGCCTCCAGCTTCAATCCGTCATCGAAGTCTGTCGCCGCAGCCGCTCCATCGCTGATGCAGGCCGAGCGCTCTTTGGTGCCAGCCGCGCAAAGCGCAGCACCATTAATGATTCGGATCGGCTAAGGAAGTTTTTGCAGCGGTTTGGGCTGAATTGGGATGGGGTGATCCGCCAGGAGTAGAACGCGATCTTGTTACGGTTCCGACTGGCAGGGACGACTAGCTGCTAGAATCACCGCCCGCCCAGCAATTATCCCCCGCGATAAGTACGCGTTGCTGGCTACCGTGCGAGTTCAATTTCATGACGTTTACCGATCTGTCGCTGCCACCCGATCTCATCGCTGCGCTCGCGAAGCAACAGATATCCGAGCCCAGCCCTATTCAAATCGCCGCAATTCCGTCGCTAGCTGCTGGGAAGGACGCGTATTTGCGAGCGGAGACCGGTACCGGCAAAACACTGGCTTATCTGCTGCCCCTCTTTACGCGCATTGATCCCGCGCAAACTGCGACCCAGGTGGTGATCGTGGCACCAACTCACGAATTGGCCATTCAGATCCATCGTCAATCCTGCGAACTTGCGCTAAACGCAGCGCGTGCCATCCGCTCGGTGCTGCTCATCGGTGGTACGGCGACGGACCGACAGATCGACAAGCTAAAGGCCAAGCCGCACGTCGTGGTGGGCTCGCCCGGACGTATCGTGGAACTGATTGAGCGGGGCAAGCTGAAGACAGCCCACATCCGCGCCGTCGTCATCGATGAGGCCGATCGACTGCTCAACGACGAAAGTCTGAATTGGATACAGACAATCGTCAGCGCGGCGCCCCCAACTCGACAGCTGATTTTCGCATCGGCGACGATCGAGCAGCAGACTCGTCAGGTCTTGGAAACACTGGCTCCGGATGTCCTGATGCTTCG
>JAXDQN010000594.1:0-7554 GCA_034667865.1 Gammaproteobacteria bacterium | reverse complement strand
TCTCGACATTCGCACGGTAAACGGCAATGCGTCGAGTCCGCGCATCCTCGAGGCCGCCGGAATCGCTGCCACGGACATCTTGGTGGCTCTCACCAATAGCGACGAAGTCAACATGCTGGCCTGCCGGGTGGCGTGGACGCTGTATCGCACGCCAAAAAAGATCGCGCGGGTGCGCAGCGCCGACTACACCGAAAGAGAGCAGCTGTTCGGCGAAAACGGCGTGGCGGTCGATGTCTGGATCAGTCCGGAACAGCTAGTCACCGAATACGTCGCGCGTCTGATCCGCTATCCCGGCGCCTTGCAGGTATTGGACTTTGCCGACGGCCGCGTGCGTCTGGTCGGCATTCGCGCATTGCAGGGTGGTCCTCTGGTGGGCCAGGCACTGCGCACGCTGCGCGAACACATTCCCACGGCTGATGCGCGAGTCGCGGCGATCTATCGCGCGGGGAAAAGCATCAAGCCGGAAGGCGCCACCGTCATCGAGGATGGCGATGAAGTATTCTTTTTGGCGGCACGCGAAAATATTCGCGTCGTCATGAAGGAAATGCGCAAGGAGGAGGCGCCGGCGCGGCGCGTGGTCATCGCCGGCGGCGGCAATATCGGCCTGCGGCTGGCCACCGAACTGGAAGGCAAGAATCAGGTGAAATTGATCGAACGCGACAGCAAGCGGGCGCGCCGCGTTTCGGAACAGCTGAAGAGCACCACCGTACTGCACGGCGATGCCGCCGATGAAGAACTGTTGCTGGAAGAGAACATCGACAGCGCCGACATTTTTGCGGCGCTGACGAATTCGGAAGAAGCGAATATTTTATCCGCCATGCTGGCCAAGCGTTTAGGCGCTCACAAGGTCATGGCGCTGATCAACAAGCCCTCGTATGCCGAGTTGATCGAGAGCGGATCCATCGACATCGCCATTTCGCCGCAGACGGTGACCATCGGCTCGTTGCTCGCGCATGTGCGGCGCGGCGACGTGGTGCGGGTGCACTCGTTGCGTCGCGGCGCAGCCGAAGCGCTGGAGGTGGTGGTGCACGGCGATGCCGACAGCTCCAAAGTCATCGGCCGGCGCATCGAGGACATTGCGCTGCCCGAAGGCACCACGCTCGGCGCGGTCGTACGCGGCGACGATGTCATCATCGCGCACCACGACACCACCGTTCAGCCCGATGATCATTTGATCCTGTTTTTAACCGATCGCCGCCACATTGAAGCCGTCGAAAAATTGTTTCAAGGCTCCGCCTCCTTTCTGTGAAAGACATTTTACTGCCGGTCGCCCACGTATTCGCCCTCGTCATGATGGTGTTTTCGGCGACCATGCTGGCGCCGCTGGTCATGGCGGTGTGGGAGCTCGACCCCGCGCTCTGGTCGTTCGTCATCTCCGCCTTGGCGACTTTCATTTTAGGCGCGCTGCTATGGTTGGGGACGCGGCGCTTCAAACGCGAACTAAAGACCCGCGATGGGCTGATGCTGGTGGCCTTGACCTGGGTGGCGCTGCCGGCCGTCGCCGGATTTCCGTTGTGGCGTTTCCTGCCCATCAACTTCACCGACGCCTATTTCGAAGCCGCGTCCGGATTGACCACCACCGGCGGCACCGTGCTGTCGGGATTGGAATTCCTGCCGCGTTCCATCAATTTGTGGCGCCATCTTTTGAGCTGGCTGGGCGGCATGGGCATCATCGTGCTGGCGGTGGCAATTTTGCCCATGCTGGGCGTGGGCGGCATGCAAATTTATCGCGCGGAAATGCCGGGGCCCATGAAGGACAGCAAGCTGACGCCGCGCATCGGCCAGACCGCGAAGTTGCTGTGGGCGGTGTACGCGGGCCTGACTGCGGCTTGCATCGTCTGCCTGAGATTTGCCGGCATGAACTGGTTCGATGCGGTGTGTCATGGCTTCTCAGCCTTGGCGCTGGGCGGATTCTCGACTTATGACGACAGCATCGGTCATTTCAATTCGCTGCCGATCGAGCTGGTGCTCACGGTTTTCCAACTGTTGGCGGCGCTGAATTTCGCCACACACTACTTGGCGTGGAGTCAGCGCGGCGTGATGGCCTATTTCCGCGACGCAGAAGCGAAGGCCATCTTGACCGTACTGGGGTGCAGTTGTGTGGGTGTGGCGCTATTCCTGTACTTCCAAGGCAGCTACAGCGATTTCCCGACAGCCCTGCGCCACGCCACCTTCAACTTAGTGTCGATTGCCACCGATAGCGGCCTGCACACCCAGGACTATGCGCGCTGGCCGATCTTCGTACCGATGTGGATGATGTTCCTGAGTTGCATCGTCGCGAGTTCCGGATCCACCGGCGGCGGCATCAAAATGATCCGCACCCTGGTGTTGGCCAAGCAGGCGCATCGCGAACTCAATCAATTGGTGCACCCGAACATGGTGCGGCCCCTCAAGGTGGGCGGCACCGTGATTGCCAACCGCGTGGTATTCGCCGTGCTCGCCTTCGTGTTTCTGTACTTCATGAGCATCGTGACGCTGATATTCGTGCTGTTGGCCAGCGGCCTGGATTTCATGACGTCGTTCTCCGCCATCATTGCCTGCATCAACAATGCGGGCCCGGGACTCGGGTTGGTGGGGCCCGGTGCCAACTATGGGGTTTTGACCGACTTTCAGACCTGGGTGTGTTCAGCGGCGATGTTGCTGGGCAGACTGGAAATTTTCACGATATTGGTGCTGTTCACACCCACTTTGTGGCGAAAATAGCTTCACTGGCGTCGATGGCTGCCACTTTGCTGGATTTGACCCCTTCAGCGGCTACCATCACTGACGATCGATGGAAATCCCTAGAAAGTGGAATACCCACCTGGCACAGGGCCGTTATCCGACCGGAGAGTGGATATTTCATTCAATGATAGCCCTACTTCAACGAGTTTCCAGAGCGGAAGTCCAGGTCAACGGCGAATCCGTCGGTCGAATTTCCCGCGGTTTGCTGGCCCTCATTGGCGTAAGACCGACCGATGACGAGGTCGCCACGGCCCGTTTATTGGCCAGAATGCTTCAATACCGTATTTTCGGCGACGATGGCGACAGGATGAACCTAAATGTTACCCAAGTTGGCGGTGAACTGTTGCTGGTACCGCAATTTACCCTGGCCGCGGACACTTCCAAGGGCCTGCGCCCGGGCTTTTCTACCGCTGCACCCCCGGAGCAGGGCCGCCGCCTGTTCAATCACCTGGTCACTCTGGCACGTCAGTCGAATACCATGGTCAAAACGGGAATATTTGGGGCCCATATGGAAGTCTCTCTAACCAATGACGGCCCGGTGACCATTTGGCTTGAAAGTTAATTCTCGTCGAACCCCCAAATGCGACCGAACACGCACTGGACTGTCATGGTCAGATGTCATAATAACTTTGGCGTATCATAGTCGACCCTGTCGATTACACCTGTACTCGGAGAAGCGAGATGTTCGATTCAAAAATGCTGTTGGTCATCTTGGCCATCGCCTTGGTCATTTTCGGGACCAAGCGCTTGCGAACCATCGGTTCGGACTTAGGCGCTGCCGTGAAGGGCTTCAAGTCGGCGATGAACGACGGCGAGACCGAGGAAAAGGCCAAGCAACTGAAGCAAGACAAGGACGCGGATTTCGACTCGAACGTTGCGTCTCGCGAGAGCGAGGCCAAGGTACCGCCGAAAACCAACGCCTGATGTCGCATGCTTGATGTTGGATTCTCGGAGATATTGCTTACCTCGGCCATAGCACTCATCGTGTTGGGGCCCGAGAAACTTCCGAAAGTTGCGCGACAAGTAGGCAGCTGGATGGGACGGGCGCGCGCCATGGCACGGCAGTTGTCCGAACAGCTGGAGCGCGAAGTTAGCGCCGAAGAGCTGATGAAGACCACCA
Source organism: Gammaproteobacteria bacterium (assembly GCA_034667865.1). Lineage (GTDB taxonomy): Bacteria > Pseudomonadota > Gammaproteobacteria > Steroidobacterales > Steroidobacteraceae > Bog-1198. The sequence continues at coordinate 3,710 of JAXDQN010000594.1, read as the reverse complement.
AGGCACCGGCCACGCCGACGCCCATGACCAGCCATCCGGCACCGTACGACACCTCCGCCTTTCCCTCGTCCCACACTGCCGTAGCGCCACCGGCCGCCGCGTCTGCACCGCCGGCGGAATATTCTTCGGCGCCGAGCGCGGCGCCGCATGGTGCCGATTGGCACCCAGCCCCGCCAGAATCCAAATCGGGCAATGGCTGAGCCCGGCGAACCGGGCGGACTCGCCGAAGGGACGCTGATCTCGCATCTGCTGGAGCTGCGGGACCGGCTGCTCAAGGCCATGCTCGCGGTCGGCATTTGCTTCGTGCCATGCGCGTTCTATATGAACCAGCTGTTCACCTTCGTGGCGGAGCCGTTGATTCATAAATTGCCCGCCGGCGCGACCATCATCGCCACCAGCGTGGTGGCGCCGTTCACCGTGCCGTTCAAGTTGGCTCTGCTGCTGGCCATCGGCATCGCAATGCCTTTCGTGCTGTATCAAGTCTGGGCGTTCGTGGCCCCCGGACTGTACAAGCACGAAAAGAAGCTGGCGGTCCCGCTGCTGATTTCCAGCATCGTGTTGTTCTACATGGGCGCCGCGTTCGCTTATTACGCGGTGTTCCCGGTGATGCTGAGTTTCTTCGTGGCGACCACGCCGCATGGCGTGCAGATGATGACGGACATGAGCGCCTACCTGGACTTCGTCATGATCTTGCTACTGGCTTTTGGTTTGGCGTTCGAAGTGCCGGTGGCTACGGTACTATTGGTGTGGACCGGGTTCGTGAACATCAAGACGCTGAAAAAGAATCGCGGTTTCGTGCTTTTGGGGATATTCATTTTTGCCGCCTTTGTGACGCCGCCGGATGCGGTGTCGCAGAGCGCGATGGCGGTGCCGATGTACTTTCTGTACGAAATAGGGATCATCATGGCCGGACTACTACTCAAAGAAAAAATAGCGGCGCGGGAAAAAGCAGCAGCGGAGCAGGCGGCGCAGCAGCAAGACGGAGCTTAAGGTTGAGCGCCACGTTCTTCGGGCATCCGCGTGGCCTCGCCACGTTGTTCTTTACGGAAATGTGGGAACGCTTCACCTACTACGGCATTCGCGCCGTGCTGGTGCTGTTTCTGGTGTCCGCTGTATCGAGCGGCGGCTTCGGCATCGATGACAAAACCGCCGCCGCTATCTACGGACTGTATACCGCGGGAACTTATCTCACCGCACTGCCCGGCGGGTGGATTGCCGACCGATTGATCGGTGCGCGCAACGCAGTCATAACCGGGGGGCTGTTCATCACCGCGGGCAACCTTCTGTTGGCCGTCGCGGGCGGGCCCAGCGGCTTCTATATTGGTCTGCTGGTGATCGTGCTCGGCGTCGGATTGCTCAAGCCCAATGTCAGCGCCATCGTCGCGGAGCTGTATCCCGAAGGCGGCGCGCGTTTGGATTCGGGATTCACCGTGTTCTACATGGGCATCAACGTCGGCGCGACGGCGGGCCCCATCGTCACCGGCGCGGCGCAAGTGTATTTCGGGCCACGCGCCGGGTTCGTGACCGCAGCGATTTTCATGGCGCTGGGAGTGCTGCAGTTCTATTTGACGCAGCACTTCCTCGGCGCGGCAGGCAAGTTCACCATGCAGCCCACCGCTGCCGCGGCGGCGCGCAAACCTTGGCCGGCATTGCTGATTGCGTGCGCGGCGCTGGTGTTCGCGGTCTTGGCCGTATTGCTGGGATGGATTCCCCTCGAAGCTCTGACACTGGCGCAAGCGGCGAGCGTGTTGATGGTCAGCATGGCCGTACTGTACTTCGCTTACTTGCTGTTCGCCGCCGGTCTGTCTCTCGACGAGCGCAAACGGGTGCTGGTGCTCATGGTGTTATTTGTCGGCAGTGTATTGTTCTGGTCGGGATACGAACAGGCCGGCTCGTCGCTGAATCTGTTTGCCGAGCGCTACACCGATCGCGCCATCGACATGTTTCACTTCGTCATTCCGACGGAGTGGTTTCAATCATTGAACCCGGCGTTCATTATTATCTTCGCTCCGTTGCTGGCCTGGGGTTGGCTGGCGCTGGCACGACGCAATTTGAATCCGTCGGCCCCTGCGAAGTTTGCCATTGGCATCATGCTGATCGGGGCCGGATTTCTAGTCATGGCGGCTGCGGCGAAATTAGTGGCCGGCGGCTCGAAGGTGCTGCCCACTTGGCTGATCGCCACCTACCTGCTGCACACCTTGGGCGAAATCTGCTTGAGCCCGGTGGGCCTGAGCTATAGCACCAAATTGGCGCCGAAGCGCTTGGCGGGCCAGATCATGGGCATGTGGTTCTTGTCGCTATCGCTCGGCAATCTCGTCGCCGGTTTGATCGCCGGGCAGTTCGATGCGAAGAATCTGGCCGCCATGCCAGGCCAGTACATGGAACTGGTGTATTGCATGGTGGGCCTGGGCGCGGTTCTGCTGATCATCAGCCGACCGGTAAAACGACTCATGGGCAACATCGAATAGACTTCAGTTTGCGCGACTCTCGATACTCCGCCAAGCTGACGCTGTGCCTCGCCACGGTGTATATCGTGTGGGGCTCCAGCTTTCTGATCACGAAGATTGCCGTGACGAATCTGCCGCCGGCGCTGTTCTCCGGTATTCGCTTCAGCTTTGCCGGCGTGTTCCTCATGGTCATCGCCGGCGCCTATCGCGGCGACGCCTGGCCGAAACAGTGGCTCGATTGGCGCCATGCCGCCATCACCGGCTTCTTCATGGTGGTCACCAGCAATGGTTTGAGTACTTGGAGCCTGCAGCACATCCCGAGCAATCAAGCGGCTCTGCTCACCGGGACCTCGGCATTCTGGATTGCCGGCTTGGGTCAATTTGGGCGTCGCGGTCATCCGCTGACCCGCTCCGCCCTTGCCGGGTTGCTGATCAGTTTCGTGGGCGCCGCGTTGATGTTGATTCCGCGGCAGCCCCTAACTCGGCTCGATGCCCTGGGACAACTCGGCGTGCTGACGGGAAGCCTGGGCTGGTCTTTGGGCACCTTGTATTACCGCGGCATCGACACCCACTTGAGCTCGCTGATGTTCATGGCCATGCAAATGCTGGTGGGTGGATTCATGCTTCTGTGCATCGGACTGCTGCACGGCGATGCCGCGCATTTCTCGCCCACGCTGCCCGGGACGCTGGCCATGCTGTATCTCATATTTTTCAGCTCCTGCCTCGCATATACCGCCTATGGTTGGCTGACCGTAAATTCCACGCCGGCCATCATCGGCACCTACAGTTATGTCAACCCGGCCATCGCCGCATTTCTCGGCTGGCAGTTTCTGCATGAACACCTGTCCCGCACTCAACTCTTGGGTATGGTCATTATCATCGCCGGGGTGTCGATTCTGACCCGGCCGGGCGGCAGTCTCACCGACCCGAAAACCCTCGCGGAACCCAAAACACAGTAAGCTGCGGCCTGGGAGAATCCTCGGGGCGACCATATGCTGGAACAGACGATCTCGCAGGTTCGCAAAGAACTGACGCTGCGCGGCCTGATCTTGGGGGTATTGATCACGGCGGTCTTTACCGCGGCAAACATTTACTTCGGCCTCAAGGCGGGACTGACGTTCGCGACTTCGATTCCCGCAGCGGTCATCTCCATGGCGGTGTTGCGCGGCGCGAAAGGAGCCACGATCCAGGAAAATAACATCGTGCAGACGGTCGCGTCCGCGGCTGGAACCCTGGGCTCCATCATTTTTGTGCTGCCGGGAT
>JAXDQN010000593.1:0-8856 GCA_034667865.1 Gammaproteobacteria bacterium | reverse complement strand
TTCCAGCTCCGAATTCCCGACGCCGGCCACACTGGCGAGCGCACCCGATAGGGTATACGTAGGGCGTCTGCGGGCTGATTTAACTCGTGATAGGGGTCTAAATTTTTGGGTTGTCGCTGATAATGTTCGGAAATGTGCGGCACATAACGCAGTTTCGACGGCCCAGATTTTGGTAAATAGTTCCCAGTGAGATATAGTTATTGGCTTATGTAAAAGGCAAGTGAGAAGTCGCTTCCAAGCCCTTATCACACAATGAACTTTGTCGGCTTGCCCACCCGAATTCTGGGAGTAGAAATGTCTGTGACCGTGCCTCGCCTGATGCTGATGGCGTGCCTGCTATCCCCGTCCTTGTCGTGGGCGTTGGGCCTGGGTGAGATTCATTTGAACTCGTCTCTCAACCAGCCGATGAACGCTGAAATCGACTTGATTGGGGCAGGACCAGAAGAATTGGTTGCCTTGCGAGCCGCCTTGGCCGGCAAGGACGCGTTTTCCCGCTACGGGATCGACAAGCCGCCTTTCCTCAACACCCTGACCTTCAAGGTGGGCAAGAGTAAAGAAGGGCGCGATGTCTTGTTGGTTCGCTCGACCGATTCCATCCCCGAACCCTTTGTGACCTTCTTGGTGGAGGTAAACTGGGCCCGCGGCCGGTTGATGCGCGAGTACACCGTGTTGCTCGATCCTCCGGTCTATACCCCGGGTGAGCGTGCCAGCACAGCCGCGCCGGTGACCGCTGCCAGCAGCGCACCGACCGCCCCAGCTGCTTCTACGCGTCGCCCATCGGCTGCCAATGCCGCAACGCCTGCCGATTCCACGACGCCGAAGCCGGCGCGGGCCGGCCGCTCGTCGCGCGCCTCCAGCGATGCAGGTTCCAGCGTTGCCGCAGCCAGCGACAGCGGTGAGGCCACCGGCACGTTGAGCGGCAACAGCTATCGAGTCGGCAAGGGCGATACCCTGACCAAGATTGCGCGCAGCCTGCATTCCGGCTCGCAGGCCGACATCGACCAAACCATGATCGCGGTTTACCGCGCCAACCCCGAGGCGTTCGGCGGCAACATCAACATTTTGAAGCGCGGTGCCGTGCTGCGCGTTCCCGGCGCGGACGACATTGCCGCGCTGAATCAGACCGAAGCGATGAGCGAAGTGCATCGGCAGATGAGTGCGTGGCAGGGCGGCAGCGGTGCTGCGCCGAGCGGGCATTTGCGATTGGTCACGCCGGGCACCGGCGGCGGCGCGGCGGATAGCGCCGGCACCTCGAGTGCGGCGGCTTCCGGCGCAGCGGGCGGCGATACCCAAGCGCTGAAGAGCCGCGTCAAGGATTTGGAAGGCCAGCTGGCGGACTCGAAGCGCCTGCTGGACATCAAGAGCACTGAACTGAGCGAGCTGCAGCGCAAGCTGGGTCAACAACCCGCTGCCGCGCCAACGCCTGCCGTGAAGCCCACGCCACCGCCGGTCGCGGCCCAACCGCCTGCGCCGACGGCCACGGCTCCCGTGCCGGCCCCCGTGCCACCTGCCGCGAATCCCGCAGCCAGCGCTGCCACTCCGGACAACACACCGACGGCCACCCCGTTGCCGCCGCCGGCCGACACCTCCACGCCGACGCCGGTTCCTGCGCCGGTGGTTGCCAAGAAGCCGACGCCGCCCCCCGCGGATTCAGGTTCGTGGCTGGATTGGCTGTCATCCAATTGGCAGATACCCGCCGGTGTCATTGCCGTCGTGGCACTGCTGCTGGCCTTCTTGGCTTGGCGCCGCCGCCAGGGCAAGGGCAACGATTTCCCGGGCTTGGATACGACCGGCGTTTCCGATTACGGCGATCCCACCGCGAGATTGGGCAGCGGCCGCAAGGGCGATGACTCTTTCGTGGTGGAGGAATCGGGCGAGCATCGCTTGCCCGAATTCGGCGACGGCGCGGAAGCCCGCTATGCCGAGACCACGTCCGATCTCAAAGCCTCCGACGACACCATGTCGAGCGAGAGCGCGGTCAACTTGGATCAGGGCGATCCGCTGGCCGAAGCCGATTTCCACATGGCGTATGGCTTGTACGATCAAGCCGCGGATTTGGTGCGCATCGCACTGGAGCGCGAACCCGAGCGCCGCGATCTGCGCCTCAAATTACTCGAGATTTATTTCGTCTGGGGCAACAAGGATGCGTTCCTGCAGACCGCCAAGGGCCTGGAAGCCACGCGCGATCGCGCTCCGGCGGGCGAGTGGGACAAGATCGTCATCATGGGCAAACAGATTTGCCCCGACGAAGCGTTGTTCCAGAGCACCGCAGGCAGCGGCCGCGGCGCAGGCGCACTGGTCGACCTGAATTTGGAAGGCGGCGAAAACCGCGTCGATATCGACTTGTTCGGCGAGCCGGAAGGCGAGCGCGGCAATGAGCACTCGATCGCCAAGGACATGGACGATACGGCGGCCACCGGCGAATCCCCAGGGTTGCACCCGGGTCCGGATTTGGATTTCACCCTCGACACGCCGGTACGCGGCGCGGACGAATCGCCGAGGCGCGAAATGCCGCAGCGGGATGAATCGACGGTTGAATCCGAGTTGATGAATTTTGCCGATGCGCCCACCACCGAATCGCCGGCGCTGAAGCAGCCCAATGCGCGCCCAACCCCGAGCAGGCGGCCGGCGCCCAACAAAGCTGATCAAACCGCCGAGTTGTCGATCGATGACTTGGGTCTGGATCTCGATCATCTGGAAGACAGCTCGGCGCCGAGCATTCCTCGCCTCGCGGTCACCGATCATCCGTCCGATGATGCGCCCACCATGGTGGCCGGACTCGATGAGAAGTCGCGGCGCCTGATGGCGGAAGCCGAGAGCAAGGCGCGGGACAAGGATTTGACCGAACTGGAACGCGAGCTGGAAGCTTCGTTCGTCGCCGACCTGGCCTCCGATCACGACAACGTGAAAACCGCGGTGCTTGGCCCCGAGTCTGCCCCGACGGTGCAGATGCCGGTACAGGTGCCGCGCGGCAGCGATCTGGACGTGGCCGCAACGTCGCGCTTCAAATCGCCGGAATTCTCCGATGTGCACGATGCCGAAAAGCCGGACGTCGATTCGACTTCTCGGTTACGCGGCTTGAGCTCCGACAGCATCGACCTGGATCTGGATCGTCTCGCCAGCGCCTTAGGCAGCGGCGACACGGTGGAACAGCCGCGCGCGGAGGATGAGGTGTTCTCGACCGAAGTGTTCGAAGCCAGTCAGCGCAATCGGCGCGTCGATCTGGACGTGGGCGAAGCGCTGAACGGCTCGGAAGCGCCCACCAATAAGCTCAAGGCGATCACTCCATCGACGGTGCGCACCGCCAAGATACAGACCGAAGACCTGAGTCTTCAGGAACTCGAACCGGTGACTATGAGCGAAGTGGGCACCAAGCTGGATCTGGCCCGCGCGTACATGGACATGGGCGATCCTGAAGGCGCGCGCAGCATCCTCGAGGAAGTGGTCACCGAAGGTTCGGCCAGCCAGAAACAGGAAGCGCAGCGATTGATCGAGGCTCTGCCGGGATAACGTGTCGGAATTAGGACGTCGCGTCGCCGCCATCGTTGAGTATGACGGCACCGACTATGCCGGCTGGCAGTCGCAGATCCATGCGGCCTCGATTCAGGACGCGGTGCAGGCCGCCATATCCTTTGTCGCGGGCCATCCGGTGGTAGTGATCTGCGCCGGCCGCACCGATGCCGGCGTGCACTCACTCGGCCAAGTCATTCATTTCGACACCGCCGCGCAGCGCACGCCGCGCGCCTGGGTCTTGGGCGCCAACACCAAGCTGGCGCCCAGCATCGCATTGCAGTGGGCCGCCGAAGTCTCCCCGGGCTTTCATGCCCGCCACAAGGCGGTGCGGCGCGTCTATCGTTACGCCATTCTCAACCGCAGCGAGCGCTCGGCCCTGCAACGCACCCGCGCGGCTTGGATCCACCGCCCGCTCGACGCCGCCGCCATGCATGCCGGCGCACAGGCGCTGGTGGGCGAACATGATTTTTCGGCGTTCCGGTCAATCGAATGCCAATCGAAGACCACCATCCGCAAGATCGTCTCGATCCAGGTGAGCCGCGAGGGCGACTACCTGTGGCTGGAGATCGTTGCCAACGCCTATCTGCACCACATGGTGCGCAACATTGTCGGCACCTTGATCGACGCGCAGCGGGAAGCGGCGCCGCTCGAGGCGATACGCAAGGTTCTGGAGGGAGGGGATCGGCGCTATGCCGGGGCGACGGCGCCCGCCGCCGGCCTGTATCTGTGGCGGGTGGAATACCCCACGGTCTACGGCATCCCCACCGGTGCAAGCCTCGGAAGGTTGGTCTAAACTAGCGCATGTCCTGGTTTGAACGGATTGTCCCCTCGCGAATCAAAACTGAGCGCCGCACGCGTTCGGTTCCCGAAGGCTTGTGGGCCAAGTGCCCCGCCTGCGATGCTGTCCTGTACAAGGCGGAAATCGAACGCAACCTGCATGTGTGTCCCAAGTGCAGCCACCATATGCGGATCAATGGCCGCGAGCGGGTGGTGAAATTCTTGGATCCCGGCACCGGCATGGAAATCGCCCCGAAGGTCGAAGCCGAGGATCCGCTCAAGTTCAAGGATTCCAAACGCTACAAGGATCGTATCGTGCAGGCCCAGAAGCAGACCGGCGAGCGCGACGCGCTCATCGTCATGCAGGGCAAATTGGCCGGCTTGGACATCGTCGCCTGCGCCTTCGAGTTCCGTTTCCTCGGCGGCTCCATGGGCTCGGTGGTCGGCGAGAAATTCGTGCGCGCGGTCGAGCATTGCCTGGAACACCGCCTGCCCTTGGTGTGTTTCGCGGCCAGCGGCGGTGCGCGCATGCAGGAGGCGCTGTACTCCTTGCTGCAAATGGCCAAGACCAGCGCCGCCTTGAAGCGGTTGTCTGAAGCCCGGCTGCCGTATGTCTCGGTGATGACCGATCCGACCACCGGTGGCGTGTCGGCCAGTCTGGCCATGCTCGGCGATGTGAACATCGGTGAGCCCAAGGCGTTGATCGGTTTCGCCGGTCCGCGCGTGATTCAGCAAACGGTGCGCGAAACCTTGCCCGAAGGGTTTCAGCGCAGCGAGTTTCTGCTCGAACATGGCGCGCTCGACATGATTGTCGACCGTCGTGAGCTGCGCGATCGCATCGGCGCGATGCTGCGTTTGATGACCGGCAAAGAACCCGCAGCAGCGTAAGGGTGGCGCGGAGTCTCGAGCAGTGGCTGGACTATCAGGGACAGGTCCACCCTCAGGCCATCGCGTTGGGCCTGGATCGACTGCGTTTGGTGCTCGACGCCCTGGGGTGGAAACAATCGAACGTCCCCGTCATCACCGTGGCCGGCACCAATGGCAAAGGTTCGGTCAGCGCCTATTGCACCGCGATTTTAACTGCGGCCGGCTATCGGGTCGGCACCTTTACCTCGCCGCACCTGCGGGAATATCGCGAGCGCATTCGCATTCATGACCGGTTGGCCACTGCGGCTGAGCTGGTGGATGCGTTCGAGAGGATCGAAACCGCGCGCGGCGCCACCAAGCTAACTTTTTTCGAGTACAACACGCTGGCCGCACTGCTGCTGTTCGATGCGGCCAAGCTCGATGCCTGGGTGCTGGAGATCGGCATGGGCGGACGTCTCGATGCCGTCAACGTGATCGAGCCGGATGCGACAGTGGTGGTGAGCATCGGCTTCGATCACCAGGAGTATCTGGGAGATTCCCTGGAAGCGATCGCGCGCGAGAAAGCCGGCATCTTTCGCCCCGGCAAGGCGGCCGTGATCGGCGGTCGCGAGCCGGCGCCGGTGCTCGAGAGCGTCGCGCTGCAGATCGGCGCGCCGCTCAAGCGTCTGGCGATCGAATACAACTATGTGCGCGACGGCGCCGGCTGGCGCTATCGCGGCACCGAGTGGAATCTGCCGCAGTTGCCGGCGCCGGCACTCGCCGGCGACATCCAATTTGCCAATGCCGCCGCCGCGCTGGCGACGCTGGAATCAGTCGCCCCGCGCTTAGCCATCAGTGCGGCCGCGGTGGCCAACGGCTTGCAGTCGGTACGTTTGCCGGCACGCTTCCAGGTGATTGAGCCTGCGGACGGCGGCCCGAGCTGGATTTTGGATGTCGCGCACAACGCCGACGCGGCGCGCGTACTGGCGCGCAACTTGGCCGCCACGCAAACTTCGGGGAAGACCCTGGCGGTGTGCGGCATTCTGGCCGATAAGGACGTGGCGGCCATCACTTCCGCGCTGGATACCTACATCGATGTGTGGTGGTGCGCCTCGATCGAGGGCATGCGCGGTCAGGATGGGTCCGCCTTGGCGCAGGAAGTGCGCCAGCACGTCAGCGCACCGGTGAACGCCGCCGACAGCGTTGCCGCGGCATGCAGCGCGGCCATGGCCGCCGCGAGCTCCCAGGACCGAATACTGGTTTTCGGCTCATTCCACACCGTCGGCCCTGCATTGGATTACTTGGAAGCCGTGGGATTGCTGCCATGATGGAACGGCGTGCCAAGGAACGTTTGATCGGGGCATCAATCCTGGTGGTCCTGATCGTGCTGGTGGTCCCCGAACTGCTCTCGGGACCTAAGCCCACAGCATCGGCGCCGCAGCCGCAACGTCTGCCCGCGGCAGCCTCCACGCCCGAGCCGATTCGCAACGTCACCGTGGACCTCGCGACCAGCAAAGCGCCCACCGCCGCGGAGACTGACTCGGCGCCGGTGCCCCCCGCAGCTCCGGAGGCGACTCTGCAACCCGCATCCGCCGCAACTGTGCCTGCGCCCGAACCAGAGAGCGCGGCCGCCGCGCCCGCGCCGCCGGCCGACCGCGGCCCGGCCGACCGCGGCCCTCCCGTGAGCGGCCCTGCCGTGAGCGGCCCTGCCGTTAGCGGCCCTCCCGTGAGCGGGCCTCTTGATTCGCAGGCGTCGTCCCCAATATCCAAGGCTGGATCGGCGCATGGCGAGGTGTCGCGTTCGCCGAGTTGGTCGGTGCAGTTGGGCAGTTTTGCCAGCCGCGCCAACGCGGACAACTTGGTGCACCGACTGAAGGCACAGGGTTTTGCAGCTTACATCCTCACTGGAGGATCTGGCGCGGCGACCCGGCATCGCGTGCGAGTCGGACCCCTGGCCGATCGCGGCGCCGCGGAGCGCAGCGCCGCGAAGCTCAAAACACTGGGCCACAGCTCAAGTTTGGTCGCCCCAGGAGCCTAAATCATCGTTTATGGCGATGGTTTCACGAACGGTGCCGGTGGTGCTCCGGTAGAATGGGGAGTGAGGTGGCAGATTGACCGGAGTCGACGTCTTAATCCTGGTGGTGCTCGTAGGCTCTACGGTAATCGGCGCACTGCGCGGCTTCGTTCGGGAGGCCGTCTCCGTAGTGTTCTGGATTCTGGCCATCTGGGGCGCGTGGCAATTTGGACCCGTGGTGGAGCCGCATCTGGGCGGCTTATTGGCCGATCCGAGCATCGCTCCGTGGGTGGGCCGTCTGGTGATTTTGGTGCTGATCCTGCTGGTCGGTTGGGTCGCAGGCATGCTGCTCAGCTACTTCACACGCAGCATCGGCTTAGGTCCGTTGGATCGGGTCATTGGCGTTCTATTTGGCATCGTGCGCGGCATGGTGCTGGTGGGTTTGATGATCATCGGCGGCGAGTTGCTGCACATGAATCAAGAGGATTGGTGGAACCGCTCCAAGCTGGTTCCATACGGTGAGACCGTGGGCGATTGGCTTCGCGCCATGGTGGGTGAGAAGGGCGAGCCTTGGGTCAAGCTCGAGCGCATCACCGGGGTCAAGGTCAAGCCGAAATAGCGAGGGTTTCTCATGTGCGGAATCGTCGGAATGGTGGGTACCAGCGCAGTCAATCAACGCATCTATGATGCGCTGACGGTATTGCAGCACCGCGGCCAAGATGCCGCTGGCATCATGACCGCCGAAAACGGCGAGCTGTTCATGCGCAAGGACTCAGGTTTGGTGCGCGACGTGTTTCAACAGAAGCACATGTTGAAGCTCAAGGGCAACATCGGCATCGGCCACGTGCGCTATCCCACCGCCGGCGCCGACAGCGCGGGCGACGCCCAGCCCTTTTACGTAAATTCACCCTACGGCATTTGCCTCGGCCATAACGGCAATTTGACCAACGCGCGTGAACTGACTGAAGTTCTGGTGCGCGAAGATCGCCGTCACTTGAACACCACCTCGGATTCCGAGGTGCTGTTGAATGTACTGGCCTCCGAGCTGGAACGCGTCGGCACGCCGCGCGTCACGCCGGGGGATATTTTCGCAGCCGCGAATGCGGTGTATCGCCGCTGCCGCGGCGGCTATGCGGTCACCGCGATGGTGATCGGCCACGGCATTTTGGGATTCCGCGATCCCAACGGCATTCGGCCGCTGGTGATCGGCAAGCGCGATACCAAGAAGGGCACCGAGTGGATGCTGGCATCCGAAAGCGTCGCGTTGGACATGCTGGGATTCGACATGGTGCGCGACGTGGCGCCGGGCGAGGCGGTGTTCATCGACGAGCAGGGGCGCTTCTACGCGCAGCAGTGCGTGGCCATGGTGCGCCACACGCCGTGCATTTTCGAGTATGTGTACTTTGCGCGTCCCGACTCCATCATCGACAACATTTCGGTGTATAAAGCGCGCTTGCGCATGGGCGAACATCTGGCCGAGAAAATCAAGCGCGAACGTCCCGACCACGGCATCGATGTGGTCATTCCGATTCCCGACACCAGCCGCACCAGCGCCGTGCAAGTGGCGCAGCTGCTGGGCGTGAAATATCGAGAAGGCTTCATCAAGAATCGCTACATCGGCCGCACCTTCATCATGCCGGGACAGGAGCAGCGGTCGAAGTCGGTGCGCAGCAAACTGAACGCCATCGATTTGGAATTCCGCGGCA
>JAXDQN010000592.1:0-3855 GCA_034667865.1 Gammaproteobacteria bacterium | reverse complement strand
TACAACGAAGAATTCAGCCGCATCACGCGGCGCGCAGCGCTTAATTTTCTGGTGGAGGATTGGCGCGCCTCGCAACGCGATGCAATCGAGCGCATCGAACTGTATGAGAACCGAGTGGCGCGCTGCGTGGCTACGGTGGGCGCCCAACTGCGGGAGCGGCGCACCAACGTTGAACTCTGGAGCGAGATCAAGCGGCTGTATGAAACGCTGGTCGCGCGGCGCCCCGACAGCGATTTTTATCACACGTTTTTCAACAGCGTCACGCGCGACCTGTTCGGTACGGTGGGCGTCAACACCGAGGTGGAATTCTGCAGCACCAGCGTCGGGCGCGCCTCGGGATCCGTGCCGATCCGCGTCTATCGGGTGGGAACTTCGCTGCCCACCGCCGTGCGCGAAGTACTGTCCGACCTGCCCTTCGGGGCCGCAATAAATGCACTCGATGCCGCGGTACTCCGCATCAGAGCCGACATCGGTCGTTATTTTCAGACCGGACGGCAGAGTGGCGCGCCCGAATCCATCGAATTCATCGAGCCGGTGTTCTATCGCGGGCTGCAGGCCTTCGTCGTCGGCCGATTGATCGGCGACGGCGCCATCACGCCCTTGGTGCTGGCTTTCACCAACACATCAGGCGGCGTGCAAATCGATGCCGTCATGATGTCGCGGGCCGATGTGGGCTCGCTGTTTGGCTACGCCCGTTCGTACTTTCATGTCGATCTGCCCGTGGTCAGTGCGGCCATTACCTTGCTGCGCTCCTTCATGCCGCGCAAGCCCGTGGACGAGCTGTACACCGTTCTCGGCCGTGCCAAGCAAGGCAAGACCGAGCGTTACTTTGCGTTGCAGCGCCACTTGAGCAAATCCATCGACAGCTTCGTGCATGCGCCGGGCGAGCGCGGCCTGGTCATGATCGTCTTCACCCTGCCCTCGCACGATCTGGTGTTCAAAGTCATTCGCGATCGCTTCGGTGCGCCGAAAACCACGACCCGCGCCGAAGTCATGGAGCGCTATCAATTTGTATTCCGCCACGACCGCGCCGGACGGCTGGTCGATGCGCAAGAGTTCAAGCGGCTGCGCCTGCCGCGCGCGCGGTTCATGCCCGAATTAGCCGACGAACTGCTGCGCGAGGCCAGCGAAAGCTGCCGCGTGGAGGGCGAGGATTTGATCGTCGAGCATTGCTATGTCGAACGCCGCCTGCGCCCGTTGAATTTATTCCTGCGCGAGGCGGAACCGGCCGCCGCCGAGTCGGCCATCGTCGACTACGGCAATGCGTTGCGCGACCTCGCCGCGACCAATGTGTTTCCCGGCGATTTGCTGCTGAAAAATTTTGGTGTCACCAGCCATGGCCGCGTGATCTTTTACGACTACGACGAGATTTGCCCGGTATCGGACTGCGTGTTTCGCGACCTACCGCAGGCGCGCACCGAGGAAGAGGAGACCAGCGCCGAGCCGTGGTTTCATTGCGGGCCGCGTGATGTGTTTCCGGAGCAATGGCTGCCCTTTCTTTCCATCCCTCGCGCGTTAGCCGAGGTTTTCGTACGCGAACATGGCTCTCTACTCACGGCGGAATGGTGGCGCGCGCAAGCGGCGCTGGCGCCGGAAGTGGCAGGCGGAATCTCTACGCGCGGACATCCAGCAGCGGTAGCAACCTAGCCTCGCCGGACTGGGTGCGCGCGTATTGTTCGATGGGCGACAAATAAGAGGAAGCGCGACCGGAGCCTGAGGGTTGACGCGGGATCAGCTTGAGCGCGGACGACGGCGATACATAGGTTGGAGAATCCAAGTCCGGTGCATATTGCGCCTGCACCACCATGACATTGTCGTCCGGTTGGGCCGTCACGATGGTGACGCTCCTGAGCTGCGCCCCGCCGGCTGCCGTCCGCAACGCCTGACCCAAATCGACAAAACGCTGCCGACCGGGGTTCGATGCCGGGATAAACGTTTGATTGGCGGGCGCTAATTTCACTGAAGCCTCTTAGCATCCGCCCGCGAGTCTGGCGGTACCAGCATCATCGGGTCGGGAAACCATGAATATGTGACACAAGTCACTTGCGCCAGTTCAAAATAAACGCTTGCAAGGCCTAAAAGGTTCCTACTGTGAAGCTATACAACGAAGCCAATCCCGCCCCAAACCCGCGTCGGGTACGGATTTTCCTATCTGAAAAGTCCATTTCCATCCCGTTGGTGCACGTGCCCATGCGCGAAGGCGCCCACAAAAGCGCGGAGTTCAAGGCCAAGAATTCGCTTGGCCAGGTGCCGGTACTGGAGTTGGACGATGGCTCCACGCTGTCGGAGAGCATCGCGATTTGCCGCTACTTGGAAGAGCTGCATCCTGCGCCCGCGTTGTTCGGCAGCGATCCCTGGCAGCGCGCGAGCATCGAGATGTGGACGCGCAGAATCGAACTGGCGTTGGCGAATCGCATCGGCGCGGTATGGATCAATACCCATAAGTACACTGCCCGGCTCGGTACTCAATACCGAGAATACGGCGAAGCCATGCGAGTGCGGGCGCTGGAAGTGATGCGCTGGTTGGACGGTGAAATCGCCGGACGCGAATTCATCTGCGCCGATCAGTATTCGATGGCAGACATCGTGGCGCTGACCACCATCGACTTCGGCCAGTTCATCGGCATCGAAATGCCCGGAGACTTGGCGCACTTGCGCGCCTGGCATACCGGCGTATCCGCCCGTCCGAGTGCTGCGGCATAGAAACAACAGCATTCGCTTTACATAAACTTCTCATTCTTGCCGGTTGTCGCCGCTAAGAGACGCTCATCACGGTTTCACTCGGGCCGCTTCGCCAATATGCTTACCGTGCCCTGATCGATCCCCCGAGGAGCTTTATGGCGACGAATTTGCGAGCGCCGGTAACGGAAGACATTTGGCACTTAAGCATCGATGATCTGTTGTCGCCGTTGCCGGAGAAGCCGCGTCTTGGTGGACCGGGCCCGTTCGTCATCAACCTCAGCTCTTCGACCGCCGGCATCGGCCTCCCGACATTGAACCTTGCCGGCTGCGAAGGCGCGCATGCCTACGAAATTCAACGCAGCGAAGACGGCCGCACGCGCTACCGCCTGCGCCTCGGTCCGTTTGAAACCGAAGAAGAAGCGGACCTGTTGCTCGCCATGGTGCGAGAGATTTATCCCAGCGCTCTCACAGCTACCGCGGCGCCGGATGATTTGAAGACCATTGCATCGATCCGCGCCAAGGCTGCAGCGGCTGCCGAAGCGCGGCGCCCTGCGCCACCGAAAAAACCTGAACCGCCGGTCGTGACGACTCGCGCCGAACCGGTGGCGCCGCAGCCGGCCGCCGTGTCGAAACCACAGGTCGCAGCGACACCGCCCGCAGCACCGAAAACTGTTGTCACGCCGCCGCTCGCCGCCGCGGCGAAACCACAGGTCGCAGCTACGCCGCCCGCAGCACCGAAACCCGTTGTCACGCCGCAGCCCGCCGCGCCGCAGCCGGCCGTTCTGGACGAACCTGTTTCCTTCAACGTCGACATCTCGTTCGCGGACTTCCCTGCGCCCAAGGCGCCGGAGCCGCCGTTGGTCACGATCCGCGCGGAAGCGCCGCTGCGCACCGCGGTCACACAGTTTGTGGAGCCGCCGGTTGTCACGGAACGGGTTGAACTGAAGAATTCGAAACCTGCTCCGGCTCCTCGCGTGGTCACGGTACGAGCGCCAGTGGCGCCTGCGGCTGTCGTAGCGAAACCGGTGGCCGCCGTTGTCGCTGCCGCGCCGGCGGTTACGCCTGCGCCGGTTGTCATCGCTGCCGCTCCGGCAGTACCCACAGCGCCAGTCATCGCTGCCGCAGCTGCATCAGTTGCAGCAAGCCCCGCAAGTCCTGTCAAAAAGGCGGCAT
>JAXDQN010000591.1:0-7464 GCA_034667865.1 Gammaproteobacteria bacterium | reverse complement strand
ACGGCCGTCGGTGCCGACTTGCTCACGCGAGAGTCCGTGACGACCGCGGCCGATCTGACTTCGGTTGTGCCGGCACTGCAAGCGTCCAACCAAGCGGGATACACCGTCTTCTACATTCGCGGCATCGGCAGCGCGGCCTACAACGCCTATACCGAGGCCGCTGATGCATTCAATTTCGACGGTGTCTATGTGTCTCGTCCAAACGGCGTGAACGGCCAGTTCTTCGATGTCGAGCGAGTCGAGGTGCTCGAAGGGCCGCAGGGGACTCTGTACGGCCGTAACGCCACCGGCGGTGCCATCAATCTCATCACCCGACCGGCGGAGTTGGGACACTTCAATGGCTACGCGAGCGCGCAGTTCGGCAATTACGACGAACGCCTACTCACGGGCGTGCTGAACCTTCCCTTCGGAGACCGGACCGCGGCGCGCCTCGCCGTCCAGACGGAAGATCATGAAGGCTATTTCCAAGATGGCACGGACGACGCGAAGACCCGCTCGGCTCGTCTCTCAACACTATCGCAGCTCACGACTGATCTATCCGTGAAGGTTGTGTACGACTATTCGCACGTCGGGGGACGAGGTGACGGTGCGGCGGTTCTGCCTTTGGGAACTACACCGGTCCGCGGTGGCCTGGGTAATCCCGCTGTCACCGCTCTCTATCGGAATGCGCCGGCGAACAGCTTCATATTTCCCGGTGCGATCACTCCATTACCGCAAGACCAGGCGAGGATGGATCTGCAGACAGAAGGCGTGTTGGCGGAAATCACGCTAAACACCGCTCTTGGTACGCTGACAATGATTCCTGCCTGGCGGGGAACGAGCAACGACAATCTAACCACATCGGAGGGATTTTGGGACATCGACCGAACCACAGGGGACCAGGAATCCTTCGAGGTTCGACTGGCCTCGAATAACGATCTGCCACTTCGATATGTTCTCGGCACATATTATTTCGACGAGCACTCGAAGTTCCTCATTGAGCCGGACAGCCAGTTTATCGGAGTGGTTCAGTCACAAGGCCATACCGGCACCGAGACGGCAGCGGCATTCTCTCAGCTCACCTATTCAGTAACCCCAACCTTCAGAGCAACGGCGGGGCTGCGGTTCACGTGGGAGCGTAAGGGTTTTAACGGCACGGACGGCACCAGCCCACCTGCGGTGTTCACGAGCGGGCCCGGTCTCAATCCCCTCGTCGTGGGTCCTGCAATACTTGCGATCACGACGGACGCGAACCGGACGTTCAACGCGCTCACGTGGAAGGTAGGATTCGAATGGGATGTCGGGCCTCAATCCCTCCTCTACGCCAACGTGGGCACGGGCTATAAAGCGGGAGGCTTCTTCTTTGCCTCGACGAATAACTCCTACGACCCCGAGAAAGTTCTTTCCTACGCGATCGGCTCCAAGAACCGCTTCTTGGACAACAAGCTACAGCTGAATGCGGAAGCGTTCCTGATGAAGTACACCGATCAGCAGCTTGCGACCCTTGGCTACGTCGAGGGTAATAACGGTCCTACCACGGGCTACCCTACGCTGAATGTTGGTCGGTCGACGATCGCTGGGTTCGAAGCCGAGACTGAATATCTGCCGATCGATACGCTGCTGCTGGGATTGCAACTCAACTTTGTTCATGCTCGGTATGACCACTTTGTCTACACCGCTCCTGACCTATCGCCGTTGCTGGGCTTGCCTGCCGGCGCCGTCCCACCGGCGAGCGGCTGCTCCTCCTCCGTGGCGGCTGGTTTATACACAATCGATTGCAGCGGCCGGCAGATGTACCAATCTCCGGAGTGGACGGTGTCCGCAAATATTCAGAAGACCTTCGACCTGAGCAACGGGGGATCGATTGTTCCCGAAATCCGCTCCCGTTATGAGAGTGCCCGGTGGATGTCGCAGTCTTTTGTTCCCGTCACGCTGGTCGGCGGCGATGCCCGGACCGATGCGACCCTGACCTACAATGCGCCGCGCGGCGTGTGGAACGTGGCCCTCTATGTGAACAATCTGGCAAACAAGAACGTCGTATCGAACGTTTTTCTCAACGACGTATACCCGATTTTTTCCCCCGTTCTGGCGACTTTAAGACCGCCGCGCACCTTCGGTGTTCGCGGGCAGGTGAATTTCTGAATGTGCTGATGACGCGCCAACAATGCGGGAGATGCGCGCCGTTCATGCGGGTTGCGCAACCAAATGAACTAAACTGGAGTCCGAAAATGCAGAAAGGCATCTATTTTCTTCAGCGTCGTCCCGGTATGAGGCGCGAGGAATTTATAACTCACTACGAGGCGATTCACCTACAGCTCATCATGGCGAACTTGCCGCGGCCGCTGGATTTCCGCCGTCACTTTCCCGTCTGGTCGCCATCGCCACAGACGAGAAGCGCCGAGCGCAGATTCGACAGCTTCACCGCGATAACCTATGAAAGCCGTCAAGCCTACATGGATGCCTTCAAGATATTTTCTTCCCCGCCATTCAATCCGATCGTGGTCGAAGACGAAATCAAGTTCATAGACCGCGGCCGGGTGTTCTTCGCGGCAGCGGAGGAAGTCATTGCGGCGGAATCGGAAGATGATCTGTGGTGTCCTGCCCCGCGGAGCCCCGGCGGAAAGCTCCTCCGCTTCGTTTGGCGTTCCGACGACATTGACGCGGCAGAATTTCGCGCGCGCGACCGGTCCACGACCAGCGCAAGAGCTTTGCTAGAAGGATGCCTCGAGGTCAGGCGGAATTATCTTTTGCCGGACGACCCCCTCGCCTTTTCGACCGAGAACCTCGCAGGCATCGATCGCCTCACGGACTACCGTTGCTGCGACGCTGTGGAAGAATATTCCTTCGCCGCGGCTGGGGACGCGCGCGCAGCGCTTGCCAGACTGGCAAGGCCGGACTTCGGACGAAGTAACGGGCCGGCGGCCCTGCAGGTGGAAACCGTCGCCTGCGATCAGTTCGTATCGGTTTATGAGAAGATTTGAACCGTCATGGGGGGCGAATAGCCAGTCCAGCATTCGCGATCTGTCGCGCTTCACGGCAACCTGGACAAAATGTCTGAGCCAGACAGAGAGACCTTCACTGCTTAGGCCGCAGGCGTTAAGGCGAGACTTTCGTGTTCGGCAAGAGCCGCTTCAATTTCCGGTGCCGCGGCCATTACCAGCATTGAGACGCGCGCCAGCATCTTGTTGGTACTCTCGGCCTCACTCAACGCGATGCCAACGCTGCCGATGACGACGTCCTTCGGGTAGAAAATGGGGGAGGCGATACCGACTTTCCCGGGATCGATCTGTCCGCGGGTCACGTGAACCCCTGCAGTACGAATCCCTTTCAACTTACCGCGAAATTCGTCCCAGTTGCACCCTATGCCGGCCGCGCTCAGCAGCGGCTCGGGCATGTCGCGAATCAAGACTTTCAGGAGCCGTGAGGGCAGATGAGCAAGGATGACCTGAGAAGCTGCGCCTCGCACGAGGCCCATCGGCCGGCCCCGCTCGTACCCCACCGTCGGGTCGGCACCGCTGCCTACCTCCTGATGCACACACATGACTTGTTGGCGATAGCGCCGGCACAGGAGCGCCACACCTTTTTGGTCGGCCATCTCAACCAAGCGTTGCAGAATCGGACGGGACACCTTGAGCAACGGATCCAAGAGACGGATCTGACGGTCATATTCCACGATCGCCGGCCCTAACACGTAGACGCCCGCCGTGAGCGACTCAATCAGGCCAACGGCGCTCAGACTGCTGAAATAGCGATAGGTTGTGCTGAGCGATGCACCCAGTCGCTCGGCCGCCCGCTCCACGGTCCATTCCGGCTGCTGGAGCGTAAACAGTCCCAGCGCAGATAAAAGACGGTCTGCCGTGGCCATTACCGAAGCTCGTCACGCCTTAGGAGGCCTGACGCGCGAGCGCCGGCCTCACCAATCATCATCGTTCTCGTTCGCCGCGCTGCGCAGTTCTTTGGTGATGGCAGACCAATTGTTGCCAGCCACGTCCGCGCACGGATGTAGGGAGCCACACTCTTTGCACGTGCGCAGCGACTCAGCATCGTTGAATTGCGATATGGCGCGTGCATACCCCTCTTGCGGCAACTCCTCGGTCGTATCCCAGGTCACACGGTGCAATGGCTCGCCGCACGTCGCGCAATACCAGGCGACCGCCTCGAGCCCTGCGTGTTCAGCTTTGAATCGGTAGAAGATACTGCTTTCGTCGGGCACGATCCGGTGTGGTGTTCTCGCAGGCACGTACACGAAATCGCCAGGACGGGTCGCCATGTACAGGACGCTCGAGTCCTTGAACTCGACCCGCGCGTGACCCGTCATCTGCACAATCATCGAGTCCTTCTCGCAGACGAGATAAAACGGCTGAGGGCGATCGGCGCGGCTCATCATGAGTTGCGGGTCGATGCCATCCGGCAACACCGGATACTCATCGAAGAAACCGATTTGAGCCGCCAGCTTGAAGGTTGACTGCATCCTACGTCGTGGCACGGGACACCTTTCGCTGGCCGGAACTGGCCGCCTGGCTCAAATACAACTCACGAGCCTTTTCGGCGGCTTCGTAATTTCGCCGATATTCCTCCCAGCCCCAAACCCCGAGCGGAAACGGCGGGTTGACGTGCCCACACTTTTCGCACGTTCGAAGATCCTCGGACGCATTGAACTCGCGTGCCCAAATCGCCCCTTTGGTCAGCGTTTCCAGCGCGGCCGGGGCATCCCCGTCGGTGTGATCCGCTATGGCCGGATATTCCACGCGCGACAGCGGTGCCTGGCATTTCCCGCAAATGAAGCTCAGTCCCTCGTGCTGCGCAACGCCCGCTTCGGACTGCCGCTGAACAACCACGATCACGATCAAATTCTGGTCGGCTTCTTCTTCGTGAAAAAAGGCGCCGACCATGTGCTCCCGCGCTCCCACGAACACCTCGCCCGTCCGGATTCCGCTGCCGACACAGGTGAAGGCAATGGCAACCTCATCCACGGAATTCGTATGATTGAAGACGCCGATGCCGGAGCCTTTTCCGCCCGAAAACACGCTTGCACCGGGCACCAGGCACCCAGCCTCGGCATAGGGAAACATCGGCATCAGCTTGGTGTTGGCACTCCTCACTGCGTGGAAAACATTCGAGATCATCGGCGGCTGGGCGGGATCCGGCGCAGGTATGTTGAGCTCACGTGACATGATGACGATCACTCCGTATCAAGAGGACCACCGGCGCGCTCCGGTCCGATGATGGAACCCAACTTCCAGGAGACCCCGACATTACCACTGACCTTCAAACGTCCGGCAAAGAAGGCGGCAGCGGGGCTCTTCTTGCCGGACGAGATTTTACAGAAGTCCTCAAATTTGACCTGCACGGTCGTTTCCGCTTTGCCATCCTCGTTCGTTACGCGATTCGGGACTGACACGGCATCGATAAAAATCTTGCCGACCTCACCAAAGTCGAACTTCACGGTGTGACCGAAGCCGCTGTTCTCACCCACGCGGCGGCGCACTTCCTCCGTCATCTCAGCGAGCGTCACGCTTTCCACGTACTCCCCCTTCGCATTGGGCTACCGGATCGAATTTATTCTCACAAACGCGAATCGAGGTCCCCTCTCACCAGGCCCATTATCGGTGCCCGGGCGGGGTGCGAATTGACATTCTTCTCGTATAATGCGAAATAGTCTCTATTAAATAAACGAAATTTGCAATATTAGGCAATTATGAATAAATCTACTCCGGATCCGCCAAGAGATCCGCGAGCAGGAATTCCGTGAATGCCTCGATATCGCTGGTAAGGAGTCGCCCGCGCGCGCCGATTTGAATCAAGGGGGAACCATGTCATTTCTGCAAAACGCCTGGTATGTCGCGGCCTGGGAAGACGAGGTCAAACCCGGAGCGCTCTTTCATCGCACCATTCTCAATGAGCCAGTGCTTCTGTTTCGCACCTCGGGAGGTGAGGTGAGCGCGTTGGCCGATCGGTGTCCGCATCGATTCCTGCCACTACATCACGGCAAGCTGAGCAACGACGTCGTGCAATGCGGTTATCACGGGTTGAGCTTCGACTCCACCGGTCAGTGCGTAAAGAGCCCTCACGGTGACGGCCGAATTCCGCGCGGCGCGGTGGTCCGTCGCTACCCCACGGTCCTCCGAGACCGCGCAGTCTGGATCTGGCCCGGTCAGCCCGACCGTGCGGATCCGGCTCAAATCCCCGACTACTCCTTTTTGACGACGGCACATCCGAACGCCGTCTTCACGGGTTATCTGCCGACTGCGTGCAATTATCAGCTGGCGACCGACAACATTATGGATCTCACCCACGCCGACTACCTGCACATCGGATCGCTGGACACGCGAGGAGCCGCCTCGCGTGCCCGCCCCCAGATTCGGCAGGAAAACTCGTCCGTTTTTTGCGACTGGTGGTTACCGGGGAGTCACGTCATGGGTGTCTTCGCGCCCCTTCTCAATCTCGCCGATGAGAATGAGCCCGTTGACCAGTGGCTCGAGTTGCGTTGGGAACCAGCGGCATCGATGTTGTTGCGCGCGGGGGTAACCCGAGCGGGACGCCCGAGGGGAGAGGGGTTCGAAGGTCTGGCCGTGCACTTGATGACACCGGAGACCGAGTCGACCACTCACTACTTCTTTGCTAGCGCAAGGGAATTCATGCCCGAGGACGCCGTGCTGAACGAGCAAATCCGCGCGGGTGTGACAGCCGCATTCACCTATCAAGACAAGCCGGTGCTCGAAGCGCAGCAGCGCTCAATAGGCGGGCAGCATCTCTTGCGTCTGAAACCTGTCGCCCTTCCCGGGGATGCCGGTGCGCTGCGCGTTCGACGCGCTCTTAACGACCTGCTCGCTGCGGAGTCTCAGACGCAGGAAGACGCGGTCATTTAGGCGAGATCGCCTCTAGTCCATCAGTGTCGCCTGTTAGGTCACCGCAGCGGCGGCCAGGCATCCGAATGCCCCCAGGGCGACAACCGTGCGCCAGTAATGAAAACGACGCCAGACGACGCGATAGTGTTCTGCCCGCTCGGGTGCTTGCCCCTCGGGCAGGCGGCGGAACTTGGAGTTGATCGGTTCGGCGATCGTAATGGAGATCACGATCACCAGAGCGTCCAGAATCACACCCATCCAGGCGAGTATCCGTGCGCTATGCCCGCAGTGGCTCGCAAACACTGCCGCAGCAACCGCCGTGATAATTCCGAGAATGGGCATCAGCGGATCCACCCGATACAGCGATCGTCGAAAGTCAACCGCGTACTGTGCGACGGGCATGCGGCGCCACAGGTTGGTTCGCTCAACTGCGAAAATCAGAATTCCGCCTGTCCACAGTCCGCAGAACACGAGCATGATCCATGCGCTGACTTGAACCGTTGTCATGGATGTGCCACCCCCGACGGGGACCGCACATGTGCTGCCGCCAGGAGTGCATCCTCCGCGCTGGGTACTGCTAGGTACGCGTTAAAAGATTTGTCAGCGTCGGCAGCCAGTCGAAGCATGGAAGCTGTCA
>JAXDQN010000590.1:0-3656 GCA_034667865.1 Gammaproteobacteria bacterium | reverse complement strand
TGGCGATTGATCGGTCGGAATCCCTAACGCCAACGCCACCAGCGCCGTAATCGCACTATGGCTGGCGCCGGTGTCCAGCACCAGCCGAAACGGCCCGCGACCGTTGATCACCACCGGGGCCCAGATGCGGCCAATTTCGTCGCGCCGGGTGGGGGATACATAACGCGGCTCGCGCGCCTCCACCATGATTTCAGTCAGTTCTTCGATGGGATCGATTTTGGGAATGGCAGGCGGCGAGATTTCAGGGGCGGTGGCACCGGTCCAGCGCGGACAGGCCGCCACAGCGCAAACCGCCGAACCCACCAGCAAGATTCCGCGCAGAGACTTGTTCATTTGGCCGCCCCCAACGACAAAGCTCACCCCAGTCGTATCGCACTCACTTTACCGTTACCCGGCAATACTTTGTGAAACTTCTTTCGCGTGAGTACGCGCCGCCATCTTATGTGCAGTCAGGCTGGCGGCATGCGTCCGAACTTGCCCAGCTGGAAGTCCTGCATGGCGGTTTCAATTTCCGCTCTGGAATTCATGACGAACGGCCCATAGCCGACGATGGGCTCATTGAGCGGCGCGCCGGTGAGAACCAACAGGCTCGAGTCGGCTGTCGCCTCGAGTTTTAGCTCCGAGCCATTCGCATCCAACAGCACCAATTCGGCCGCGCCAGCCTGGCGCGATCCGTTGGTGCTGAGTGCGCCGCGCAACACCGCAACGATGGCCGTATGACCGATGGGGATCGGCAAATTCGCGGATTTGCCCGCATGCAGCCGCACATCCCAGACGTTCAATTCACTGCACGTCGCCGCCGGACCTGCAGTGCCTGCATGGCTTCCGGCGATGACGCGCAGGCTGCCCGCGGCATCCGGCAACGGCAGGTCGGGAATGTCCGCGTTCAGGATGGTTTGATAGCGTGGCGCAGACATCTTGTGGGCCGCAGGTAGATTCACCCACAGCTGCGCCATTTCCAGGGTACCGCCCTGTTGCGTGAACGCGGGCGAGTGAAATTCCTCATGCAAGATGCCGCCGGCCGCCGTCATCCATTGCACGTCGCCTGGTCCGATGACACCGCCATTACCAACCGAATCGCGATGCGCCACTTCGCCTTGATACACGATAGTGACGGTTTCGAAACCGCGATGCGGGTGTTCGCCTACGCCACGCGGACGCGCCGTCGGCTCGAACACCGCGGGTCCGGCATAGTCCAGCAATAGGAACGGGCTGAGCTGCGCGCCAAAGCGGTTGTAGTCGAACAGGCTGCGCACCGGAAATCCGTCGCCAACCCAATGGCCGCGCGGGCCCGCATAAACGCCGAGAACGGTTTTGTTCATGGCACCGATGTGGGGTACGAAATCAGGCTTTTCCAGGGGCTCGGGCGCAGCATCCTGTGCGATCATAGCAGCATGAAAACCTACAAAAACGTCTCGGAACTCGCCGCCCTGGTCGGGGCGGCGATCGGCACCAGCGACTGGCTGACCGTCGATCAGGCGCGCATCGATCAATTTGCCGCGGTCACCGGCGATGACCAGTGGATTCATGTCGATCCCAAGCGCGCCGCGGCCGGTATGTTCGGCACCACTGTCGCCCACGGATTTTTGACCTTGAGCCTGCTGCCCTTCTTTGGCCGCAGTTCGCACCGGGTCGAGGGTGCGCGCATGCAGGTCAACTATGGCCTGAATCGCGTGCGCTTTCCCGCGCCCGTGCCGGTCAACAGCCGCCTGCGCGCGCATTACAAATTGCTGTCATTCGAGCCCATCGAAGGCGGCGTGCAAATGATCACGGAAGTCAGCATCGAGCGCGAGGGACAGCCTAAGCCGGTGTGTGTCGCGGAATCGGTGTCGCGCGTCTACCTGTAGCCTAGCCGATATCGACTAGGCAGCCAGCGCCCTGACATGCGCCACGGCGCTGCGGCCCAGCGCCGAGAGGTTGTAGCCGCCTTCGAGCATGGAAACGATGCGCCCTTCGGCGTGGCGCTCCGCGACCTCCATCAGTTCGCGCGTCATCCACGCATAGTCGGCTTCGACCAGCGCCATGCCGCCCAGCAAATCCTCTTTGTGCGCATCGAAACCGGCGGAAATAAACAACATCTGCGGCTTGAACGCCTCCAGCGCCGGCAGCCATTCGCTCTCGATGGCCTGCTTCGCGGCAGCGCCGCCGCTGCCCCCGGCCCGCGGCACGTTGATCATGTTGGGCGCCGGATTGGCGGTGCCGCTGTACGGATAGAATGGATGCTGAAAGAAACTGGCCATCAGAACGCGCTGCTGCCAATGCGGCGGACTGAACATGTCTTCCGTGCCATTACCGTGGTGCACATCGAAGTCGATCACGGCGATCCGCTCCAGGCCTTTCTGTTCCAAGGCATACGCCGCGGCAACACCGATGTTATTGAAAATGCAAAATCCCATGGAACGCACCTGGGTGGCGTGATGCCCGCAGGGGCGCACCGCGCAAAAGGCATTCTTGGCGCGGCCGCTCATCAATTCGTCCACGGCCAGCACGCCGGCGCCCGCGGCGCGGCGCGCCGCCGCCAAGCTGTGCGGATTCATGGCCGTGTCGGGATCCAGCTGCACATAGCCTTCGGTGGGCGCGTTCTCGAAGATCAGATCCACATAGGCGGCGCGATGCACGCGCTTCAGATCCGCGGCGTTCGCTAGCGGCGCCTCCAGGCAGTGCAGCGACTCGAGCAGGCCTGAGGAGCGCATTTCTTCATTGACCGATTTGAGGCGGTCAGGACATTCGGGATGACCTGCGCCCATTTCGTGGCGCAGGCAATCGGCATGGGTGATGTAAGCCGTGGTCATTGGTGGGCCAGCATACAGACCGGCGGTTGCCGCTTCCACCGCTTACGAGTGGCCGGCCACGGACGCGTACCGAGTACCGGACTGCGCCGCATTCACCACCGCTTGAATCGCCGCCGCAATCTCCAGCTGCGTACAGGGTTTGGCCAGCCGCGGAATGCCCAACGCCACCGGATCCGACGGCAGCTCGGCATAGCCCGTCGCCAGAATGATGGGCAATCCCGGAAACTGCGCTTGGATGAATTCCGCCAACTGCAATCCCGTCATCGATGGCATGGCATGGTCGGTGAGAACCACATCCACCTCCACGCCCGATGTCAGCAGCCGCAATGCCTCGGCGCCCGAGTGTGCTTCGATCGGCGTATGGCCTAAATCTTGAATCATTGCGGAGGTACCCGTCATGACCAGCACATCGTCATCGACGATCAGTACTTTGCACGGCGTCAAGGCAGCGTCCGGATTCAGCACATCGGGCGTCCGCACCGTGGGTGCCGGCGCGGTCTTTGCCTCCGGCAGCCACAATTCCACCACGGTGCCGGCACCGCGTTTACTTTCGATATGCAACAAGCCGCCCGACTGTCCCGCCAGTCCTTGCACCATCGACAGTCCCAACCCCGTGCCCTTGCCTGGCCCCTTGGTGGTGAAGAACGGCTCGGTGGCCTTGGCCAGCGTTGCCGCATCCATGCCCTCGCCATTGTCGGCAATCTTGATGCGTACATACTCGCCGGGCGGCAAATTGGGACCGCCAGCGTCACCGCCGTTGGTCGATTGCGCCCAAGGGTTCATGCCGCCGCGCCCACCGACGCTGTGCGCCACGGCGGAGATCTGAATTGTCCCGCCGCTCGGCATCGCATCGCGCGCATTCAA
>JAXDQN010000589.1:0-3652 GCA_034667865.1 Gammaproteobacteria bacterium | reverse complement strand
CTTAAAAAGCCCGAGCAGGCACGCCTGTGGATGGAGAAGCATATCCGTGATTTCAAACGCGGCCACGACCTCGAAACTTCGAAGGAACCTGCATGAAGACTGCGCTGAATGATGCCGGCTTGGATTTGCTGTTTCGCGAGGCTCGCTCCTACAACCGTTGGCTGCCGCAAGCGGTGCCCGAATCCACCTTGCGCATGTTGTACGATTTGCTGAAGCTGGGACCGACTTCGGTCAACTGTTCTCCGGCGCGCTTCGTATTTGCGACCTCAGCGGCATCGAAGGCGGCATTGGTCGGCTGTCTGTCGCCCGGCAACGTCGTCAAGGTCGAGCAGGCGCCGGTCACGGTGATCATCGGCATGGACGAGATGTTTTACGAAAAGATTCCCATGCTGTTTCCGCAGAAGCCGCAAGCGGCCGAGATGATGAAGAACCCAGTGACCGGTCCCGTGCACATGATGCGCAACGCAACGCTGCAAGGCGCCTATCTGATGATGGCCGCGCGTTCCTTAGGGCTGGACTGCGGCCCCATGTCGGGGTTCGACAATGCCAAGGTAGACGCGGCTTTTTTCGCAGGCACGTCGGTCAAATCGAATTTTCTGTGCGCACTGGGGGCTGGCAGCAATGAAATGCTGTTCCCGCGCAATCCGCGGCTTACCTTCGAAGAGGCTTGCAAAATCCTCTAGAGTATTTGTTCGCGCGCGGTATCGGCGCCGTTAGGATCGTGCAGATTGGTGCTGAAGGACACCAGCACCATGACGCCGTCGCCGGTGTTGCGGTAGGCATGGACCACACCGGGCGGAATCACCAAGCGGCAGATTTCACCGGCGGCGACTTCGATATCGCGAATCACGCCGGATTCCTTCAGCCTGATCAAGCAAGGACCGACCACGCTGGTGGTTTCCGTCGCGGTGCGATGCACGTGATTGCCGCGCACCTCGTTCGGCTGGGTCAGCACCACGTGGACATTCTTTTGCGCCGTCAGTTCGGCATCGCTCAAAGGTTCGAACAGGGCGCCACGCGCGTCGCGATGCGTCTTTACCGGCTCCAGGATTGCAGCAACTTTACTGGTCATCACTTTATTATAGCCAGCGGCGTCCTCAGCCGCGCGTGCGGGTTCGACGACAGGCCAGCACCAATCCGATCACGAACAAAATATCCCACCAGTCGATTTCGCCCCCGCCGCCGCCTCCCCCGCCCCCGCCCATTGTTGCGGCTGCAGCGGCGGTCACAGTCAAAGATGCGGATGCAGTATCCGCATTGCTGCCCGCAGGTCCGGTGCTCAAGTCGCCCGCGGCGATGTTCAAGCCATAAGTGCCGGCGGTGGCGCTCTGCACGCTCAGCGTAACGCTGCAACTCCCCTGCGCCGGGATGACGGCGTTGTGCAAGGTGATGACGCCGGAGGCGGCGCTCAACGCCTGCGACGCGCCGCCGCAAGTGCTGCTGGCTATCGGCGCGGTCGCGACGCTGAGATTGGCTGGCAGCGTCTCGGTCAACGCAGTTTGAGTCAAAGCAAAATCGTTGGTATTCGCCAAGGTAATGGTCAATGTTGCTGCCGCGTTCGCCGCGACGCTGCCGGGCGAGATGCTTTGCGCCACCGTCGGCGCTGCCGGCGTGAAGACGAAAGGCATCGGACAGGCCGTGCCGGCGCTACCGGCGTCGACCGGAGCTGCGCTGCTGTGCGCCGAGGCCGTGAAGTTCACCGTGGCGGAATCGGAGTTGCCGGCAGAGTCGGTCACTTTGACCGTGAGCGTTCCAGCGCCGCTCCACTTGACGATGGGTTGCGCCGTGGATCCACCGGAAACGATCAGTACAGAGCCGGTCGAGCTCCACAAATAGCTCAACGCGCCCGACACATTGCATGCGGCCGCACTACCCGCGGCATCGAACGTGGCTGCAACATTGGCGGTTAAACCACTAGGTATCCTCACGGCAGCGATGGGGTTGAGCGCTGCTTTGACGGCGTTAAAGGCGTTCACCATGCCGGCACCGCAAACGGCCGTGGTGCAGCTGCACTCCACGCTCGACGAGGTGGTGCTGGAGCACACCGGCGTGCCGGCCGGCTGCGGAAACGGGCTGGCGCTAGCTTTGATGCGCGCGATCAATTGCGGCGGCGTGAGATTGGCGTTCACGGCGCGCATCAGTGCTGCCACACCCGACACGATAGGCGCGGAGAAGCTGGTTCCTAAATTGGTATTGAATTGATTGGTGTAGGTGTTGGTATCCGGCGTGGTGGCGCCCGAGTTGGTGGTGGTATCGATGGAACGCAAACAGGTGACGCCGGTGGTGTCGACGCAGTTGCCCGCCGGCGCGGCGATCCCCACCTCAGGACCCAAACTGCTGTAGCCGACTTTGGTGCCGACATTGCGCAGACCCGCCACGGCCAGCACGCCAAGGCAATTCGCGGGCGCGTCCACGGGGCCACTCTGGTTGCCGGCCGAGACCACCATCAACACACCCATGCCCGTCAATGTGGTGATCACCGACTTATAGCTTGCCGGACAGGTGCCGCTGCCGCCGAGACTCAAGTTGATGATGTCGGCGGGAAAGGGATTGTCGACCACGATCGATCCATCCGGATTGGTCACGGACAGGCCTGCGGCCCAGCGCATGCCCGCCATGATGTCCGAGTCGTAGCCGCCGCATTTGCCGAGTGCGCGCACCGGCAATACATACGGGTTCCAGGTCATGCCGGCGATGCCGGCGGTGTTATTGGTGATGGCGCCGAGGACGCCGGCCACTCGCGTGCCATGCCAGGTGCTGCTCACCGGGCCGTCAACCGGCGAGCTGTTGGGATCTCCGCAGCTTGCCGGCGGAAACAGTGCGTTCTTAAGATCCGCGGAACTGACCCAGTCGCCGGGATCTGAGGGATCGGGATCCCAGCCATCACCGTCATTGGCAATCAAAAAAGTGCCGAGTTGCGCGCTGTTGGTGCGGTTCAAATCCTGGCCGACGAAGTCGTAGCCCGGCAGTAAACGGCCGCCGTTGAAGCCCGCCCGACCCAAATCCGGATGATCGAAGCGAACACCGGTGTCGACATCGGCAATCACGGTGCCGCTGCTACCGGTGGTGATGTCCCAAGCGGAAACGGCGTCGGTCGCCGCGGCATCGCTGGTCGCAGTCACCGCGCTGGGAGTCCGCATGTACCACTGGCCCGTGGCGCCTGACGTCGCGCCGAATAACGGATCGTTAGGCACAGCGTGCGGAAAGCGGCGTTGATCCACTGCTGCAAACTCCACATTGGGATCGGCGAGCAGCTGCTGCAAAGTGGCGCCGACTTCCGCACCGTACAGCGTCGCGGGCAACAACAGCACGTGCATGCTGGGCGTGAGTTGGCGCGAGGCGCTCAGCGCGACTCCCGCGCGCTGGGCTAAATTGCGCACCTCGGCTGACGTCGTCTGCGCTTCCACCACCCTGACGGCGCGTGTGCGGTTGCTGAGCAGGATGGACTTGGTCAGCGAGTTTTCCGCCGTGGCTTTAAAACCGACCACCAGACGATCAGCCTGCGGACCGATTTCTACCGTGCGACCGCCAATTGCGTTCCATTCTGCGGGCCCCGCCGTAGCGATGCCGCAGTAGGTTGCAACGGCCAGCAGAATCAGGGGTTTGCGAATTTTCGACATGGTCGCCCAAGCCTAGCAATTCCCGCGCCGGC
>JAXDQN010000588.1:0-4532 GCA_034667865.1 Gammaproteobacteria bacterium | reverse complement strand
ATTTCCTTGATGTTTACGGCGAGAAAGTCTGGGGCCGCTATGGCTTCGTCGATGCGTTTTGCGAAACCAGGAATTGGTACGCCGATACCTTCCTGGCCATCGATCAGGGTCCCATCATCGTCATGATCGAGAACCACCGCTCCGGACTGTTGTGGAAGCTGTTCATGCAAGCCGCCGAGATTCGCACCGGCCTGCAGGCCCTCGGCTTCACCAGTCCGCAATTGAAGCTCGACGCCGGCGCCTGATGGAGCCCTTGAGCGCCTGGCTGGAGCGGCAATATCGCCATAGCGCGCAGGCAATGCTGCGCAGCGTGTCGGCGACTTCCATTACCCAGGTTCGCGCCGGCTTCGGACAGCGCATGACGCCCAAACCAGGCTCCGTGGTTGCCTCACCCGTGCCCGGCGCGTACGACCCGAACCCCGATTATTTTTTCCACTGGTTTCGCGATTCCGCGCTGGTCATCGACGCGCTGCGGCTGTTGTACCTGGATGGCGATCCCGGCTCGGAGGCCTTGCGCGCCCACTTTACGGACTTCGTGCACTTCAGTCTCGAGCTCGAAAGTTTGGATGGCGGCCGGCTGCTGCGCGCCCCAGGATGGCGCCAACAGTTCGCCGCGAATTATCTGCAATTTGTGCGCGACGATTCCGAGCTGGCGGCGGTGCATGGCGAGCGGGTGGCCGCCGACACGCGTGTGAATCCCGATGGCAGCCTGGATGTGTCGCGCTGGGCCCGGCCGCAACACGATGGGCCGCCGTTGCGGGCGCTGTGCGTGCTGCGCTGGTTGCGCGACGCGGGCCGCGATGACGCGAGCACCGAAGCCGCGCAAGTGTTGTTGGGCCATGACCTGGCTTTCACTCTGCGGCACTGGGCCGAACCGTGCTTCGATATCTGGGAAGAGGAACTGGGCCTTCATTATTACACGCTGCGCTTGTCTGCGGCCGCATTGGACTTAGGATCGCGCTGGCTCGAGCATCGCGGCGACCCGCTGGCGCGCGACTGCGCCGCGGCCGCGGGCGCGGCATTGGCGCAATTGGATTCTTACTGGAATGAATCGAACGGCTATCTACGCTCGCGACAGTTGAGCGAGAGTCGCGCTTCGCCGAAGGAGCTGGACATTTCGGTGCTGCTGGCCGCGGTACACGCGGGTGGCGAGGGTGCTCACGCCGCCAACGATCCGCGCATGCTCGCCACCTTGGGAAAACTCGAAGCCCTGTTCGACGCCGACTACGCCATCAATCGCGGCCGGCCGAAAGGTCTCGGTACGGCCATGGGCCGCTACCGAGGCGACGTGTACTTCTCCGGCGGCGCTTACTTTTTTTCAACCCTGGGCGCCGCAGAACTGTGCTATCGCGCCGCCAAGCACGCCTCTGATCCGCGCGAGTTGCTGGCTCGCGGCGATGCATTTCTCGAAACGGTGCGAAAATTTACGCCGTCCAACGGCGATATGTCGGAGCAATTCGATCAGCACGACGGAGCGCCCCGCTCGGCGCCGCAATTGGCCTGGAGCTATGCCGCCTTGATCTCCAGCGTCGCGGCGCGCGAGGCCGTCATCCGGCGTAGCGCATGACGCCGGCGGGTGCTGCAACCGGGGTTGACCGCGCAGCACGCAACAGGTCGGCGAAGGCTGCTGCCGGAATGGCGGCACTCATCAGATAGCCCTGGATGGCATCGCAGGATTCGGCCTGCAGAAATTGCAATTGCGCCGAGGTTTCCACGCCTTCCGCGACGATTTTCAAATCCAAGCTGTGGCCCAGCGCGATGATGGCGCGCACGATGGCTTCATCGTCGGAGTCGGTGCTGATATCGGCGACGAATGAGCGGTCGATCTTCAGCGTGTCCAGCGGGAAGCGCTTCAAGTAGTTCAAGGAGCAATACCCTGTGCCAAAGTCATCCACGGCTAGGGCGAAGCCGAATTCCTTCAACGCCGACAGCGATCGCCTCCCCGCCTCCGCATCCCGCATCAGCACGCCTTCGGTGAGTTCCAACTCGAACAACGATGGCGACAGCTTGGCCTGCGTGACGGTATCGCCGAGCCGCAGCAGGAACTCGGGGTTCGCAAAATCTCGGCCCGACACATTCACGGCAACGGACGGCAGCATTAGGCCTGAATCGCGCCATTGCGTCATGTCACGGCACACGCGCTGCATGGCCCAGCGGCCGATATCGCCGATCAAGCCGGTCTCTTCGGCGATGGCGATGAAATCCGCGGTGGGAATCTGACCGCGCTCGGCATGGAACCAGCGCAGCAGCGCCTCGCAACCCACCAACTTGAGCCCGCGGGCTTCGTACTTGGGCTGGTAGTAAACCTCGAGGCCGGAGTTCTCCACCGCGCGCCTGAGTTCCATTTCCAAAGAAAGGCGCTTCAGTGCCCGCGCGTTTACGGCGCTGTCGTACACGCGCAGTTGGTTGCGGCCGCTCGATTTCGCCTCGTACATGGCGCTCTCTGCATTCTTCAACAAGCTTTGCACGTCGTCGCCGTGTTCAGGAAACATCGCGATGCCGATGCTGGGCGTGACCACCAGTTCGTAGCTGGCGTGCAGGAAAGGGGCGCCATGGCTCGACAGCAGCCGCCGCGCCGCCTGTTCCGCCTGCTTCACGTCGGTGCGGCCCGTGAGCACCACCACGAATTCGTCGCCGCCCACCCGCACCAGCTGGCCGCGGGAATTCGCCCGCATGGGCCCGCTTTGCTGATCGATGTCGCCTTCCAGATTCAGCGCCAGCTGCAGCCGATCGGCCACTTGCTGCAGCAATCCATCGCCGGTTTCGTGGCCCAAGGTGTCGTTGATGCGCTTGAATTGATCCAGGTCCACATACATGAGCGCCAAGCGCCGGCTCGTGCGCCGCGCCTCCTGCAAGGATTGCGCGAGATACTCACGCAGCCACTCGCGGTTGGGCAGACCGGTGAGCGCATCGAAGTAAGCCAGGCGATGAATCCTCGCCTCGGTCTCCTTGCGCGCCGTGATGTCTCGAACGATGGCCAGCACCTGGCCGCCGGCGTTCGGCAGGAAGCGGCACTCGAAGTGGCGCGTCGATCGCGGCTTGAACTCCCGGGAGAATTCGAAAGCCGCGGATTCGCCCCGCAGCGCCAGGTTGAATTGGTCGCCGACCCGCGCCTGCATGGCCTGCGGAATCAAGTCCAAAAAGCGCTTCGCCGCCGGCGCAACTGCGGCATCGTACAGTGCATCGATGGGACTGAAGCAATGGCCGATGCGGCCGTCGCCGGCGATGAGAAAAATCCCGTCGGGCAGCGCCTTGAGAAGCGCGGCATTTTTCTGCTCACTGAAACGCAGCGCATCGAAGGTGCGTGCACCACGCAGCACGTAGCGAATGCGATGCACCAGCAAGGGCCAGTTGATGGGTTTGACCACGAAGTCGGTTGCGCCGGCTTCATAAGCATGATCGATCGATGCCGCGTCGTCGCTGCCGGTGACCATGACGATGGGCAAGTCGGCTCCGCCGGGCAGTGCGCGAATGTTGGCGCAAGCCTGATAACCGTTGCCGCCCTGCATCTCGACATCGAGCAATGCAATGTCCGGCATGCGCAGCGCACAGGCAGCGACCGCCGCATCGCCGCTCGCCACCGTCTGCACCGCAAATCCGGCGCCCTTGAGCGTGGCGGCCGCAATCTCGCGCAGAATGGCATCGTCATCGGCGACCAGAACCCGCAGTGCTGCATCCTGAGCATTCATGCGGATTTGCGCATCTCTGCTTGCAACTCATCGCAGACACGCAGATGCAGCGTCTGGATCAGCGCATAAATGTTGCGCGCCGCCAAGAAATTCCCCTGGCGCGCAGCGTCTTCCAATTCCCGGCAGAGGCGCGCCAAGCCATGCGCGCCTACATTGCCGTTATATGAGCGCCAGGCATGCGCGGCCCGCGCCAAGTCGGCCGCATTGCCGGCGCCCAACGACTCCTCGATGGAGACGATCAAGTTGCGGGAATCGAGCAGGTACAGCTCGCCGATATGACTCAGCATGTCCTTTGGACCGATGCGCGGCAGTGCCCGCAGCGCATTCAAGGTCGGGCCGTCCAACGTCGGCTCATCGTCAACGCCGGGCAGCGGCAATGCGGCAGTCGCCTCGGGCGCGACCAGCAGCGCTTCGATCGAGGTTGTGGCGGCTTGCGCGGCGGGCGGCTTTAGCCAGCGGCAGAGCACCGCATGCAGCGCCTCGCGCCGAAACGGCTTGGCCAGGTAATCATCCATGCCGGCGGCGAGACACGCGGCGCGGCCCGCGCTGGAGGCATAGGCAGTCAGGGCAATGATGGGCATGTGAACACCCGCTGCCTCGCGCCTACGCACCGCAGTGGTCGCCGAAAATCCATCCATCACCGGCATCTCGCAGTCCATTAATACGATATCGAATTGCTGTGCCTGCATTATGTCAAGGGCGCGTCTTCCGTCATGGGCGGTCTCAACTTGTAACCCAAGCGAAGAAAGAATGCCGATGGCCACTTCACGATTCAGCGGCTGGTCCTCGACCACCAACACGCGTCCCGTCAGCGGCGGCAGTACGCCCGTGGGCCGAGGCTGC
>JAXDQN010000587.1:0-5699 GCA_034667865.1 Gammaproteobacteria bacterium | reverse complement strand
AGGATGGCCACGCAGCGCGGATAGTACGCAGCCCCGTCGGTCGTCACGCTCACAGTCCGTGTGGTGCGATTCAGCAGCTTGACCCCTAAAGTGGCTTCCAATTGCTGGATGAGCGAGGTGGCCGTGGCCTTCGGGATCCCCAAGCTGTCGGCCGCGCGGCTCATGCCGCAGGTCTCGACCACCCGCGTGAACAATTGCATGGCCTGCAGTTTATTCATATGTATTGTTCCGAAAACGGAATACTGATTTCAGATTCAGGCCCTTTATGCTACTTAAAAGAACAATATCATGCCATCTCGCGGGTTTTCATCATCTTCAGGAGTACTCATGGCCAGCAGCAGCATCAAGCACATTTCAAAGGACAGCTTCACCTCCGACGTCTTGGAATCGAAGGTTCCGGTTTTGGTGGATTATTGGGCGGAGTGGTGCGGACCCTGCAAAATGATCGCACCTGTGCTGGATGAGTCGGCCGAGAGTTACACCGGTCGGCTGCAAATAGCGAAGGTCAACGTCGACGAGCATCAGGCCTTGGCGGCCAAGTATCACGTGCGCGGTATCCCCACCCTGATGCTGTTCAAGAACGGCGAAGTGGTGGCGACCAAGGTAGGCGCCGTGTCGAAAGCCCAACTGACCGCCTTCATCGACGCCAATCTGTAGAGCCGAACTTAAGCGAGCAGCACGGTCGCGCCCATGGTCTTGCGCGACTCCAGGTCGCGGTGCGCGGTGGCGGCATCGCGCAGCGCGACCCGCTGGCCCACATGCACTTTCACTTGGCCTGACTTGAGTTTGGCAAACAGCTCCTCGGCGCGCCGGCTCAAATCCTCGCGGCTCTTGATGTAATCGAACAGCGTCGGCCGGGTCGCGTACAGCGAGCCACCCGCGGCCAAATCCGAAAACTTAAAATCGGTGATCGCTCCCGAGGACTGGCCGAAATGCACGAACATGCCGCGTCCGCGCAGGCATTTGAGCGAGCCGCGCCAGGTATCGTGGCCTACTGAGTCGTAGACCACGGCGCAGCCCTTGCCGTCCGTGATCTCTTTGACGCGCGCAACAAAGTCCTCGGCACGGTAATCGATGACATGCGAATAGCCGTGGGCCTTCGCCAGCGCGGCTTTCTCCGGCGAGCCCGCGGTGCCGATGCTGTTCACTCCCAGCGTTTTCAGCCACTGCCCCATCAGCAGGCCCACGCCGCCCGCCGCCGCGTGCACCAGCACCGTCTCGCCGGCCTTCACCGGATGGCAGGTAGTGAGCAGAAACTGGGTCGTCAATCCCTTCAGCATCACCGAGGCAGCCGTGTCGAACTCCACACCGTCGGGCAACTTCACCACGCGCTCCTCAGGCAGCGTGCGCCGCGTCCGATAGGCGCCGGTCGGCACGGTGTATGCCACGCGATCACCCGCTTTCAATCCCGTTACCTCGGATCCCACATCCTCCACCACGCCCGCCGCTTCCCCGCCCAGGATCAGTGGCGTCGAGGGCCACGGATAGATGCCTTTGCGAAAATACGTGTCGAGGAAGTTCACGCCAATCGCGTGCTGCGCAATGCGCACTTCATGGGGCCCGGGCGCCGCCGTCGGCAGTTCGGCCCATTCCAGATTTTCCGGTCCGCCCGGGGTGCGCACCACGATTCCAAACTCAGCGGTCTTTTCCGTCATGTCTTTTTTCCTAAGCTCGCAACGAAGCGGCGGAT
The DNA here is from genome assembly GCA_034667865.1 of Gammaproteobacteria bacterium. Taxonomy (GTDB): domain Bacteria; phylum Pseudomonadota; class Gammaproteobacteria; order Steroidobacterales; family Steroidobacteraceae; genus Bog-1198. The sequence goes on along the minus strand of JAXDQN010000587.1, from coordinate 4,009 downwards.
GCGAACTATCGCCTCACGCAGCGTTTTATCATCGGCTGCGAAGCATAACCTGACGAAACCGCGCGTCTCCATGCCGAATGCGCCGCCGTCCAACACGGAAACGCGCTCCGCCGCGTACAGCGCGCGCATGAACTCGTAGCCCGACAAGCCGGTGGCACGCACATCGACCAGCGTGAACATGCCCGCATCCGGCGCGACACAGCGAATGCCGGGCAGATCGGCCAGTCCCTCCAGCAACTGGTCGCGCTGCCTCGCGCAGAAGTCGCGGATTCTGCGCTCAGCGCTTTCTGACATCTGCAAGGCCGCCACCGCCGCTTCCTGAATAAATCCCGGCAAGCCAAACAGCATGCACATGGCCAAGGCCTCGGCATGTTTCACCAACTGCGCTGGGCCCACCAGCCAGCCCGCGCGCAAGCCCGGCAAGGAATGTGATTTGGCCAAACTGCTGACGGTGATCACTTGTTCAGGCAAGCGCGCGGCGAGGCTGGGCACGCGACCGCCCGGCGCCAGTCCCGCATACACTTCATCGGCAACCACCCATAGCGAGTGACGTTGCGCCAAGTCGCCGATCGCCTGCAGATCCGCTTCGCTGGCAATCACGCCGCTGGGGTTGTTGGGCGTGGCGAAGAACAGCGCCCGGGTGCGCCGCGTAATCGCCGCCTCCAGCCTCTTAAGATCGATGCGAAAGCCTCGCTCCGCCGAGGCCGGCACGCGCACCATGACGGCGCCCGATGCCCGAATGGTGGCCGGATAGCTGGGATACAACGGCTCCAGCGCCAGCACCTCATCGCCGGGTCCGGCAATGCACATCGATGCGGCAAACAAGGCGTTCTGCGCGCCGGAGAGAAAAATGACATTCTCCGCCGTCGCCGCTTGACCGCAGCGCCGTGCATGAGCAAGTGCAATTTCCTGTCGCAATGCCATGCGACCGGCGGCGGGCGTGTAGCGAATATCGCCCGTGTGCAACCGTTCGATCATGCGTTCCAGCACCGGCGCGGGGGTCTCCAATGCCGGATCGCCGATGCTTAAGATGATCACGTCTTCACCGCGTTCCTGCGCGACGCGCGCTTCCGTGTGGGTGATCCAAGCCTCCGCGCCTTCGCCGGCGACGCGCTCTACCAAAGGTGAATAAATCATCGACGCTCCGCTATTCCTGGCTATAATTTTGCCATGTCATTCACCGAACAACATTGCCTTCGCGCTCGCAGGGATTTTCCTGCGCTCATCAAAAATCCGCAGCTGGCCTTTCTCGATGGGCCGGGCGGCAGCCAGGTTCCTCAGGTGGTAATCGACACCTTGGCCGACTTCTATGCCGCCTGCAACGTCAATACGCATGGAAAATTCGCACCCTCCCAGGAAGTGGATCGGCGCATGGACGCGGCCCGCGAAACCATGGCGGCATTTCTCGGCGCCGAAAGCGCGGAGTGCATTTCTTTTGGTCAAAACATGACCACCTTGAATTACTCGCTGAGCGCGGCCATCGGCAAGACCTTGAAGCCCGGCGATGAGGTGCTGATCACGCAGCTCGATCACGAAGCCAATCGCGGACCGTGGCTGCGTCTCGAAGAACGCGGCGCGAAGCTCCAAGAGGTTCGCCTGCTGCCCACCGGTCTGCTCGACTACGATGACATGGCCGCCAAGATTTCACCGCGCACCAAAGTCTTCGCCCTTGGCGCATCTTCCAACGCCTTGGGCACGGTGAACGACCTCGCGCTGGCCCGCCGCTTGACGCAGGCCACCGGCACGTTGCTCATCGTCGATGCCGTGCACTACGCACCGCATTTTCCGCTGGATGTGCGCGCGCTGGGGATGGATTTCCTGCTCTGCTCAGGCTACAAGTTTTACGGGCCGCACGTGGGCGTGCTGTATTCGCGTCCGGGCGCACTCGATGCCTTGCCCACCGATCGGCTGTCCGTCCAGGAGCCTAAAGCACCCTATCGCATCGAAACCGGCACGCTGAATCACGCCGCCATCGATGCACTGCGTGCCGCCGTTGAGTACATCGCCAGCTGGGGCAATGGCGCGACGTTGCGCGCGCGCATTCTCGATGCCATGGAGAGTATTTCCGCCTACGAACACGATCTCGCCAAGTTCTATTACGAGGCCGTGAAACGCATCCCCGGCGTCGAGGTCTGGGGTCCGGATTTCAGCAGCCGCTCGCGCGCGCCGACGGTGTCGATCACTCTGCACAAGGCCAGCGCCGCGCAGGCCGCTGCGGCACTCGCAAGCCGCGGTATTTGCGTGTGGGACGGGCATTTTTATGCCGCGCGCGCCTTGCAAATCCTCAATCTCACCGAGCGCGGCGGATTGCTGCGCACCGGCGTGTCCATGTACACCCCCCGCGAGGACCTGCAGCGTCTGATTGCTGGGATCGAAGCGCTGGCCTAAGCGCGTAACCGTCGCGCGAGTACTTCGGCCCATTGCAGCAATTCGGCGGCGCCCGTGGTCTCCCAATGGCCGGCGCGCAGCATGGGGCCTAGATAGAACAGCTGCTCACTGGCGCGCCCCTGCCGGTCGATGCAGGCGCCATGCGCGTCGGTGCGCAGTCCCAATTGCAGCGGGTCTGCTGTAATCATTCCGGATTTGAGCAGCGATTGCGTCAGCACATCCGTGGATCGCGCCAATACGTAATCCGGCCCGAGCGCATTGATCACCCAATCCACTTGCAACGCTTCACAGTCCTCGACACCGCGGGGTTCCCACCAGACTTTGATGCGTCCGTCCCTCTCGGCCATTTTCTGCACCCGTCCGGCTTTCACCACCAAGCGCCCATCCGCGCACAACTGCTCGAGCCGCTGCGACGACTGCGGCGGTTGCCGGTGACGATGAATGGACCAAAACGGCTGCAAATGCCGCACGAAGCGCCGACGTTCAGCGTCCGGCATCGCCCGCCACAACTGCGGCGCGAAGTGGCGCACCAGCTGGATCACTCGGCGCCAGTCGCCGCCACGCGCATGCCCTGCGCACGCCAGCCGGCGGATCGTCCGCAATAATTCTCTGAGCGAATGGGTTGCTGCCAGCAACTGCGTGCCGCCGTCGCGCAGCTCATCGCCCGACGGATCGGCTCGATGCGCAGCCTGCGATAAAGGCACCAAGCCATGGCGCGACAACGTGTGCACCAGCGGTCCCGACTCGCGTTCGTGAGTAAGCCTCAACACCACGTCGGCCATGGTCAAGCCATTGCCGACCACCAGCACGGCATGATGCGCCGCGAGATCCTTGGGCAGTTTCCAAGGATCATGCAGGTAGCCGGGATGATCTTGCACTTCCTCCGCCCAGGGCAGCAGCGGCGGCGGCGGATTGCCCAAGGCCAATACCACTCGATCCGCCAAAATCGGCGGATGCTGTGCCGACCGCACGCGCAAGCGTTGCCGGTCGGCAACTTCAATGCCCTGCACCTCATCGTGGACACGCTGCAGCCGTATCTGCGCAGGCGCGTCGCTCTCGGCCCGTCGCAGCGAATCTTCCAAATAATCGCCGTACAGTGCGCGCGGCAGAAAATCCTCTTCATCGGCTGCCGGCTCACTTGCGCGCGCAAAGCGCAAGAAGTCCAGGGGATCGTTTGGATCGATCGACAGCCGGCCCGCGGCGACATTCAGCAAATACGGAAACTCGCGTTGCGCATAGGCGACGCCCCGGCCGATTCGCGTCTCGCGTTCAATCAGTACGATGTCGGTGGGACTGGACGGGGGTCGGCGCAGCAAATTTATCGCCAGCACCGCTCCCGAGAATCCGCCGCCGACGATGACAACGGTGTATCGCATCGTTGAAAATTCTACCAAGCCGGGGCCTCGAGAACAGTGCGAGAGACGCCCGCTTCCGTTAACATTCTGTCCAGGGGGTAGCGATGCAGCTCAGCAAGATCAGTTACTACTCGGACTTCGTGGTCTATCCCATCGTGGTGGTTGCGTTGACGGCTGCCGGTGTCAGCTTCGCGCCGCCCTCCGGCGGGATGCTGTGGCTGGGCGAATGGTTGCTGGCCTGCCTCTGCGGGATCGCGATTTGGACC
>JAXDQN010000586.1:0-8178 GCA_034667865.1 Gammaproteobacteria bacterium | reverse complement strand
TCTCAGTCAATGCCACGCGGTCATCGTGCAGGCTGAGCAAGCGCGCCTGTGCGGAAATCTGGCCATCGGCCGCAACCCGCGAATAGTTGCCGTCCCGGTTCAGCACCCAGGCCTGCATGTCATCTTCCAGGTACAGCTTCATATCAGCCAGGACCCGGGCCTTCAATTCTGCGGCGTCCACGGGAAAGGCGACTTCGATGCGGCGGAACAGGTTGCGGTCCATCCAGTCGGCGCTGCCGCAATAGACCTCAGGTTCCCCGGCATTTTCGAACGAATACACCCGTGAATGTTCCAGGAAGCGGCCGATGATGGAGCGCACGCTGATGCGTTCGGAAACGCCCGGCACGCCGGGCCGCAGGCAGCAGATGCCGCGAACTATCAGGTCGATGTCGACGCCGGCCCGCGAGGCGCGATACAGCGCCTGAATGATGGCCGGTTCGGTGAGCGAATTGAGCTTGGCGATGACGCGGGCCGGTTTGCCGGCGCGAGCATGTGCGGTTTCGCGCTCGATCTTTTCCATCAGCGCCTGGTGCAGGCTGAACGGCGCATGCAGCAGTCTGCGCAGCCGCGGCACGCGTGTGAGTCCGGTGAGTTGCAGGAAGATTTCGTGGATGTCCTCGCCGATGGCTTCGTCCGCGGTCATCAAGCCGTAGTCGGTGTAGAGGCGCGCCGTTTTGGTGTGGTAGTTGCCGGTACCGAGATGGCAGTAGCGGCGTAGGCCCTTCTCTTCGCGGCGCACCACCATCACCAGTTTGGCATGCGTCTTGAAGCCGAACACGCCGTACATGACGTGCGCCCCGGCCTCCTGCAGTTGGGTGGCCAGCTCGATGTTGGCTTCCTCATCGAAACGCGCGCGCAATTCGATGATGACGGTGACGTCCTTGCCCGCCGCCGCAGCGTCGACCAGGGCGCCGACAATGGTGGAGTCGCTGCCGGCGCGATACAGCGTTTGCTTGATGGCCAGCACCTGTGGATCGCTGGCCGCCTGCTTGATGAAGTCCGTCACCGGACTGAATCCCTGGAAGGGATGCAACAACAGCACGTCGCCGAAGCGCAGGGTTGCAAACAAATCGCTGCCGGTTTTGGCGCGATCGGGAATGCTGGGCGCGAAGGCGGCGTACTTCAGTTCGGTGCGATCCACCAAATCGTATACCGCCATCAGTCGATTCAAATTGACCGGACCCGACACCCGGTAGAGATCCTCGGCGGTGAGACCAAACTGCTCCAGCAGATAAGTCAGGATTTCATCCGGGCAATCGTGTGCGGTTTCCAAACGCACGGCATCGCCGTAGCGCCGCGATGCCAGCTCGCCTTCCACTGCGCGCAACAGGTCGTCGACTTCTTCCTGCTCGACGAACAGATCGCTGTTGCGGGTGACGCGAAACTGATAACAACCACGCATGGTCATGCCGGCAAACAGACGCGATACGAAAGCTTCGACGATGGTGCCGAGAAACACGAAATTGCGGCTGCCCAGCTCGTCCGGCAGGCGGATCAAGCGCGGCAGGGAGCGCGGCGCCTGCACCACAGCCAAGCCGCTATTGCGGCCGAAACCATCCTCGCCTTCGACCACCACCGCAAAGTTCAAGCTCTTGTTGAGGATCTTGGGAAATGGCCGCGCCGGGTCCAGCGCCAGCGGACTCAACACCGGCGCGACTTCGCGGACGAAATAGTCCTCCAGCCATGCCGCTTGGGCCCCGGTCCAAGTTTCCGGCTCGACGAACACCACGCCGCTCTTGGCGAGCTCCGGCAGGAGCACGTCGTTGAGCAATTCGTACTGCTCGTCGACCAGTTGCACCGCGCGGATGCGAATGGCCTTGAGCAGTTCGGGAACCGATAATCCGTCGGGACCGGCCTGCACCGCGCCCGCTTCTTGCAATTCCTTGAGGCTGGCGACGCGGATCTCGAAAAACTCGTCCAAGTTGGCGCAGGAGATGCACAAGAACTTGACGCGCTCGAGCAACGGGATGCGCTTGTCCTTGCCTTGTTCCAGGACGCGCTGGTTGAACTCGAGAAACGACAATTCGCGGTTCAGATACAACAGCGGGGCTTGTAGGTCGGCGTCGTTCATTCACGCGTACCGATATACGCCGCCCAGGATTCGTGCGCCCTTGGCGCCGGTGACACTGCCGGCACTGGACGTCAGACCCTCGAGGGTGCGTTTCGCAAACCAGGCGAAGGCGATGGCTTCCACATAGTCCGGATCCAATCCCAGCACCGCGGTGCTGGCGACACGGTTCGGCGCACACAGGGCCGCCAGCGACGCCAACAGACCGGCGTTGCGCGCGCCGCCGCCGCATACATACAGAGCCGCTCCCGGCGCGTACTGCTGAGCTGCCGCGGCCACGGTGACGGCGGTGTACTGCTGCAAGGTAGCCTGCACGTCGCGCGGCTGGCGGGCGAATAGCCCCAGTTTGTTTTGCAGCCAGGGCAAATTGAACAGTTCGCGGCCGGTGCTCTTCGGCGGGGGCAGACGCAGGTAGGGCTCCTGCAGCAATTCCTGAAGCAGCGTCGCATCGACGGTTCCCCCGGCGGCCCACGCACCGTCGGCGTCGAAATCGCGGCCTTGATGCAACAACATCCAGGCGTCCAACAGCCGGTTGGCGGGACCGGTGTCGAAGCCCGTGACGGTGGCATCGCGCTTCAATATGGTGATGTTGGCGATGCCGCCTAAATTTGCGATGACCCGGTCTTCCGCATCGCTGCGGAACACCTGGTCGTGAAACACCGGCAGCAGCGGCGCCCCCTGACCACCCGCGGCGACATCGCGCCGACGAAAATCCGCCACCACGGTCGCACCGGTCAGTTCCGCGATCACATTGGGATCGCCGACCTGCCAGGTAAACGGCGCGGACAGATCCGGGCGATGTCGCAGCGTCTGCCCATGACTCCCGATCGCGATGAGCTCCCCTGGGCGCACGGCCGCTTTCTTCAGCAGCGAGCCTGCGGCGCGTCCAAATGCGCGACCGATCTCCACATCGATCTGGCCGACCTCATCCAATGCCACGTGGTCGGCGGAATCAATCAGGGCGGCCACCCGTTGTTTCAGCGCCGGCTCGAATGCTGTCGCTGAGGTCGCGACGACACGCAGCGGCGCCGCATCGAAATCCACCAGAGCGGCATCGATGGCGTCCATGCTGGTTCCCGAGATCATGCCGAGGAACAAGCGCGTCATCTATTTGGCACTGAGCTTCGAGCCTTGAGCGCCGGGCGCCGCTGCGCCGGGCGGCACAATCGGTGCTGGCGCGGCGCCGGCGGGCGGAGGCGCGGCGGCGGCGGCCGTCTGCACGGCGCCCGTCTGCACGGCGGGATTCGCCGGCGGCGACAATGCGGCGATCAGCGCCACGGACTGTGCACGGAATTTGTCCAAGTCCGCGGCGCGCAACGGTTCGGCACCGGGCAACTGCACGGTCTGGGGATTTTTGTGAACCCCGTTCATCAGGAATTCGTAGTGTAAATGCGGGCCGGTGGCGAGTCCCGTCATGCCGACATAGCCGATGACATCGCCTTGTTGCACATGGGTTCCGACGTGCATGTTGCGCGCGAAGCGCGACATGTGGCCGTACAGGGTGGACACTTCGCCGCCATGGGCGATCACCAAGGCGTTGCCGTAGCCGCCCTTGGTGCCTGCAAAGCTGACCCGTCCATCGCCGGCGGCGTGCACGGGCGTGCCTGTGGGTGCCGCATAGTCGGTGCCCATGTGGCCACGAATCGTATTCAAGATGGGATGCAGCCGGTGTGGATTGAACGCGGAACTGACGCGGCTGAACTCCACTGGCGCGCGCAAAAAAGCCTTGCGCATGGCCAATCCATTCGGAGTGTAGTAGCCGGCGCTGCCGGAATTCGCCACGAAGCGCACCGCCCGGTAGGTCTTGCCGTTGTTGACGAATTCGGCGGCCAGCACTTCGCCATCGTGAAGATATTTTCCGTCTTGAAAGATCTGCTCGTACACGGCGGTGAATCGATCGCCTTCACGGATGTCGAGCACGAAGTCGATGTCCCAGGCAAACACGTTGGCCAGCTTGAGCGCGATGTTGTCGGAAATGCCGGACGATTCGGCGGCTTGGAACAGCGATGAGTCGATGGTGGCAGCGGCGGTGCGCGTGCGCACCTCCACCGGGTTGTCGATCATCTGCACCGTGAAGCCGGCATCCTCGCGCACCACGTGCAGCGTCTGCGTCTCGCTGACCTTGCGCGTCAATTCCTGAATGCCGCCTTCATTGTGACTGACCTTGATGGCATCGCCCGGCCGCAGAAAATCCAGGCTTTGGCGGATACCCGGCAATTTGCGAATTGCGGCGAGGTCGGAAAGGCTGAGCGCCGCGCGCCGAAAGATCGAATCCAAGGTGTCGTTCCTGCCGACGATCACCTCCACGATACTGACGACACTGGCCTGTTGAGCGACGATGGGCACTACTTTGGATAGAATGGGTGCCGATTGGGTTGCGATGACCGGCAGCGGCTCACTCGCGTGGGGCGGGCGCATGAAACGCCATAGCACCACCATCGTCACCAGCAAGCCGGCGTACAACAACACCCGCGCGGTTTGAGGGTTGATTCGCCAGATTTTTTTACCCGATTCACGATCGATGATGGGCACCGGTCAGTCCATGGAGAACGAGCCGCCTAAGGTAGCCCCGGGTTCCGACTGGGTCAATTGTGTAGGAAGGGCGCCGACTGAATCGTAGGAATTGGCTGGCGGTAATGCGTCCCGCCCCAGGGTATGTTGGGCCATGAAAAACCCTACCGACAACAATAAAGCGCTCACCGGGATCTGGGGATTGGACGATGTGCTGTCGGGCGGCTTGTCCCGGGGCAGCATTTTTCTCTTGGAAGGTGAGCCCGGCTCGGGCAAGACCACCATGGCGCTGCAGTTCTTGCTGGCCGGCGCCGCTGCCGGCGAGAAGGGACTGTACATCACCCTGTCGGAAACCGAGGCGGAACTGCGCGCCGGCGCCAAGTCGCACGGTTGGGATCTGAATGGGAAGATCGTGGTGCGCGAGCTCATCCCCGCCGATAGCCTGCTGGCGGGCGATCAGCACCAAACTTTGCTGTACGCCTCGGACCTCGAACTCGGCGAAACCGCCCAGCAGATTTTCGCTGCCGTTGAACAGGCGCAACCCAAGCGCTTGGTTATCGACAGTTTGTCGGAGATTCGCCTGTTGGCGCAGAGTTCATTGCGCTATCGGCGCCAGATTCTCACCATCAAACATCATTTCGCCCGCCGCAACATCACCGTGTTGATGTTGGATGACCTGACCTCGGAGGCCAATGACAAGACCGTGCATAGTATTGCGCATGGCGTCGTGCAGCTGCAGCAGATCGCACCCGACTATGGCGCGGAGCGGCGGCGCATGCGCATCCTGAAGTACCGCGGCACACGCTATCGCGGCGGCTTTCACGACATGACCATAGCCACCGGCGGGGTGAATGTGTTTCCGCGCCTCGTCGCCGCGGAGCACCGCACCAAGTTCGCGCGCCATGCCATACCCACCGGCATCAAACCCTTTGACGATCTTTTAGGCGGCGGCATCGACACAGGCTCGAGCACGCTGGTGATTGGTCCCGCGGGCACCGGCAAGTCGCTGATCGCCATCACCTTCGCGTTGGCTGCCGTCAAGCGCGGCGAAAAGGCGGCGTTGTTCATATTCGACGAGGAACTCGGCCTGTTGTTCGATCGTATGCTGGGTCTGGGGCTGGACCTGGAAGGCGCGCGAGAACGCGGACAGCTTCTCATCGAACAGATTGATGCGGCCGAATTGTCGCCCGGCGAGTTCTCCCATCGGGTGCGCAAGACCGTCGATGAGCATGCCATCAAGACCGTCATCATCGACAGCCTCAACGGCTACCAGGCCGCAATGCCGGCGGAGAATTCCTTGATTCTGCACATCCACGAACTGCTGCAATACTTGAACCGGCAGGGTGCGGCGACCTTTCTCACCATGGCGCAGCATGGCTTGCTCGGACAGATGGCCACCACCATCGACATCACGTATCTCGCCGACAGTGTGCTGCTGCTGCGCTACTTCGAGGCCCTGGGTGAAGTGCGCCGGGCGATGTCCTGCATCAAGAAGCGCACCGGCAGCCATGAGACCACCATTCGCGAATATCACATCGGTGATGGCGGGCTCACGGTGGATGAACCGCTGACCGGACTTCAAGGCGTGCTCAACGGCGTGCCGCACATTCTCGGCAGGAACGGTGCGGGAGCCCACGAAGGCGCGTGAACACGTCCGGCGCATCCTCGACGCGCGTCCTGGTGCTGGCACCCACCGGGCGCGACAGCAGCCTGATTGCCACCTTGCTGCGCGAGCGCGAATTGGGCGTATCGGCCGACATATGCCGCAACGTAGCCGACCTGGCGTACCAGTTGAGTCGCGGCGCGGGTCTCGCCATCATTGCCGATGAAGCGCTCAAAGACGTGGATCTGTCGCCGCTGCAGCGATTTCTCGCCGAGCAGGGCGAGTGGTCCGATATTCCGATCATACTGCTGACGCTTCGCGGCGGACTGCCGGGCCGCGATCCGGAATTGACCCGCATCGCGGAGGTGTTGGGCAACGTCAGTTTCCTGGAGCGGCCGTTTCACAGCTCGAGTTTGGCGAGCATGGTGCACACGGCCGGCCGCGCGCGGCGCCGCCAGTATGGCGCGCGCGCGCGTCACGAGGAAATCATCGAACGCGAAAAGCAGCTGCAAACTGCCTTGACCGCCGGGCGTCTGGGGCCTTGGAGCCTGGAGGTCGAAGGCTTTCGCCTGGAAACCTCGGCGATATCGCGCGGCCATTTCGGGCGCGGTCCGGGCGATGCGTTTACCTACGAAGACTTGCTGGCCAGCATTCATTCGGACGATGTCGAACAACGCGCGCTGGCCTTCGACCGGGCGCTGGCCAGCGGTGACGATTACATCAGCGAGTTTCGCAACATCTGGCCGGATGGATCCGAGCACTGGGTGGACCTGCGGGCGCGCGCCATCATCGACGCCGCCGGCAGGGTGACGCGACTGGTCGGTGTGTCGTCGGACATCACTTCGCGCAAGCGCACCGAGCTGGAGCGCGAGCGCCTGGTGAGCGAACTGGCGGCGCAGCGCACCGCGCTGTCGAACCTGACGCGGACCCTGGAACAGCGCGTCGCCGAGCGCACGGCGCAGCTCAGTGCGGAAGTGACGGCGCGCGAGAAGACTCAACATCAGCTGCTGCAGTCGCAAAAAATGGAGAGCGTCGGGCAACTGACGGGCGGAATTGCCCACGATTTCAACAATCTGCTCATGGCCATCATGGGAAGCCTGGAGATCCTGCGCAAACGCGTGCCGCAGGATCCGCCGATCAAGCGGCTGATCGAGGGGGCCATGCAGGGTGCGACCCGCGGCGCTTCGCTCACGCAGCGCATGCTGGCTTTCGCGCGGCAGCAGGAATTGCGCACCGTGCCAGCCGACCTGGGCGCGTTGCTCAGCGGCATGCAGGAATTGCTGCACCGATCCATCGGCCCGCAGATTGCGCTCACATTGACGGTCGCGCCCGATTTGCCGCCCGCCGTGCTGGATCCACACCAGGTGGAATTGGCCGTGCTGAATCTTGCCATCAACGCGCGGGATGCCATGCCCGACGGCGGTGCCATAGACATCGATGTGCGGGCCGAGGTGATGGCGGCGGGCAATTTCATTCAGCTGAAGCCGGGACGGTATCTGCGGGTAACAGTTTCCGACACCGGCTCGGGGATGGACTCGGCGACTCTGGCGAAGGCCATAGAGCCTTTTTTCTCCACCAAGCCGGCGGGCAAGGGGACCGGGCTGGGCCTGTCGATGACTCATGGGCTGGCGCTGCAGCTGGGGGGTGCGCTGACCTTGTCCAGTCAGTTGGGCCGCGGCACGACCGCGACACTATGGCTGGCGGCGGCCGATGCAACGGCGGTGCCGGCGAGGGTCTTGGACACCACGCTGGCGGTCAACCGAATTGCGAAAATACTGGTCGTCGATGATGACCCCTTGGTCGCCATGAGCACGGTGGCCATGCTGAATGACTTGGGGCATGCGGTCACGGAGGCGAACTCCGGCGAGCGGGCATTGAAATGCCTGGAATCGGGGTTGCAGATCGACCTGATGTTGACCGACCAGGCCATGCCGGGCATGAGCGGGATCGAATTGGCGCAGCTGGTGCGCAAGCGCAGGCCGGGGTTGCCGATTCT
>JAXDQN010000585.1:0-6568 GCA_034667865.1 Gammaproteobacteria bacterium | reverse complement strand
TCGATATCAATGCATCGAACACCCAGCTTGCCGAAGGGGACGTAGTGGGCGATTTCGTCAGACTGGACATCGCCGACAACGGAGTCGGCATGTCGGCCGACACGCTGGCGCACGCCTTCGAACCCTTCTTCACCACCAAGGGCATCGGCATGGGTTCCGGACTCGGTCTTGCGCAAGCACACGGCTTTGCGCGCGCATCAGGCGGCATCATTCGCATTGCCAGCACGGAAGGACAGGGCACCACCCTCTCGCTTTTTCTGCCGCGGACACTTAAAATTCCTTCCGAGCCGCAGGACAATGCCGTCGAGTCCAGGGAGGCGACAGCGACTTCGGGACAGGTGTTGCTGGTGGAGGACGACGATGAGGTGGCTGCGCTCACGGAGGAGATGATCAATCAGCTGGGCTACGATACCACCCGGGTGTCGAGCGCCGAGGCCGCGCTCGGGGCGCTCGCCGACCGGCGCGCGATCGATATAGTTTTCTCGGACGTCATGATGCCTGGCAGAATGAATGGTGTGGAACTCGCTCAAGAAATACGCCGCCGGCGCCCCAATCTCGCCATTCTTCTCACCAGCGGCTATGCGGAATCGGCCAGTCGCAGCGCGGCCGCTCATCGGATCAAAATCATTCCCAAGCCCTACCGTATCGATCAATTGCGCGATGCGCTGGTGGCAGCTAGACAGGATGCGCGGAACGCCGATTGAGTACAAGAATGCCGGTGATCATTTGTCCCGCGTGTGACTTGGTCCATCGCGCCGCCGCAGAGCAGCCGCAACGAACGCGTTGCGTGCGTTGCCGGGCCATATTGCAACGCGCCGTGGGCGGCTCGATCGACTCCGCCATCGCGCTTGCGGCAACCGCGCTGATCCTGTTTGTCTTCAGCAATCTGTATCCATTGGTTGCGATGAATTTCAATGGCACCACGCGGGCCGCCACCCTTCTCGACACGACCCTGGGCTTCTATCGGCAGGGACATCCGACGCTGGCCGTCATTGTTTTCACCACCATCATTCTCGGCCCCTTGCTGCAAATAACCACCCTGCTCTACTTGCTGTTGCCGATGCGCAGCGGGCACCAGGCGCCGGCGGCCGGAAGCGTGTTCCGGTTTCTGACGCATGTGCGCCCGTGGAGCCTGGTCGAAGTTTTCATGCTCGGCACGGTGGTGGCGCTGGTGCGTGTGGCCAAATACGCGCAAGTCCTGCCCGGCGTGGCCCTCTGGTCATACGCATTATTGATGTTGGCGCTGGCCGCCCTCACCCATCGCACCTCCGCCGAACAGTTTTGGCGTTGGGCGGAAAGGCGACCTGCATGAGCACAGCGCTCACCGGCCAACAGTTGGGCTTGCTGTATTGCCAGCAATGTCATTCGACGGTGCGCGGCGGCCGCGTGGCCTACCCTCGGTGCCCGCGCTGCCATGCGCATCTGCACTCCCGCAAACCGCACAGCCTGGTTCTAACCGCCGTACTGGTTGCCTGCGCAGCGGTGTTATACATACCGGCGAACATTCTGCCCGTGATGAATACTCGATCCCTGATCGACGATGAGCGCGACACCATCATGAGCGGCGTTTTAGTGCTGCTGCAATCGGGATCTTGGCCCATTGCGGTGGTGGTTTTCGTGGCCAGCATCGTGGTCCCGCTGTTGAAAATATTGGCGCTCGCTGTACTGATCTATTCTTCTTGGCGCGGCTCATCCCGGCATCGCCTGCAGCGCAGTGAGTTGTTCCGGCTGGTCGAGTTCATCGGCCGATGGTCGATGCTCGACGTGTACGCGGTGTCATTGCTGGTGGCGCTGGTGCAGATTCGCTCGCTGGCCTTTATTTCCGTGGGCTGGGGTGCGCTGGCCTTCTCGGCTGTGGTGATACTGACGACGGTGGCAGCGCGCACCTTCGATGAACGGCTCCTGTGGGACGAGTCGAAATGACCGAGTCACCGCGTGGAGATTTGAACGAATTGCCGGAAGCGGTTCCCGCCAATTCGCGTTGGGGGCGTATTCCCCTGGTGTGGATACTGCCCGCCATCGTGGTGCTCGCCGGCGCTTTCGTGATCGTTCACGAAAAACTGGCGCAAGGCACTTCCATCGAGATTCGATTCCATAATGCCGAGGGCCTGGAGGCCAATAAGACCAAGATCCGCTACAAAGACGTGGAGATCGGCGAAGTGTCCGACATTCGCGTGTCGCAGGATCGCAAGGAAGTCATCGTCACGGCCGACATCCATCGCCACGCCCGCGATTACCTGCTGATGGACACCCAATTTTGGGTGGTCAGGCCGCGCATCTCGAGCGCCGGCGTCACCGGGCTCGGGACTCTGGTGTCCGGAGAGTACATCAGCATCGATGTGGGGCACTCGCAGGTGAAGCGCGAGCATTTCATCGGCCTGGAGGCGCCTCCCATCGTGACTTCCGATCTGCCGGGCCGTGAATTCGTTCTGCGGGCAGATGACTTGGGTTCCCTGGGTATCGGCTCCGCGGTCTTTTATCGGCACCTCACAGCGGGTCAAGTGATCGGTTACACGCTCGACCCCGGCGGCGCCGGTGTGACCATCAAGGTGTTCATCAATTCGCCTTTCGATGGCTTCGTCACGGGTGCCACCCGGTTCTGGCAGGCCAGCGGCGTGGACATGTCGGTCAATTCGGATGGCGTCAGATTGCGCACCGAATCTTTGACGTCGATTCTCGAGGGCGGCGTCGCCTTTCAGTCGCTGCCCGACGGCTCAACTGTTGCAGCAGCCGGCGACACCGTGTTCACTCTTTACGGCGATCGGGACCGCGCCATGCGTCCCACGGAAGTTGAGATCCGCTCCTTCACGCTGTATTTCAGAAACTCTTTGCGCGGGCTTTCCGCGGGCGCGCCCGTCGATTTGCGCGGCATCACGGTTGGCGAAGTAAAGAATCTGGATGTGGAGTACGACGCGAAAGCCGGATCCTTGAGCTTTCCGGTGGAAATCGAGCTATATCCGCAACGGCTGCGCGGCAAGCCGCACCCGCCCACAGCAACGACCAATGACGCCAGCGAATCTTCGAGCCGGGCATTACTCGATAACTTGGTCGCTCATGGGCTGCGGGCCGAATTGAAAACCGGCAATCTGCTGACAGGTCAAAAATTTGTTGCCTTGGATGTGCATGCGGACGCGTTAAAGGAAAAAATTCATTGGACATCGCAGCCGGCGATTTTTCCGACCATTTCGAGCGGCTTGGACGATATCCAGGATTCGGTGGGGAGCATCGCGCGCAAGTTGAACAAGGTGCCGTTCGATCAGCTGTCGTATCGACTCATGAACACCATGGCGTCGCTGCAACAAACCTTGACGAGCGCCGATCACCTGCTGCAAAACGTCGATGGCAATTTGGCTCCCCAGGTTTCCCAGACCCTGAGCGAAGCGCGCGAAGCGCTCAAGAACGCCAAAGAGGTGTTGGGGCAGGATTCGCCGCTGCAGAATGATTTGGGCACCACCTTGTTGCAAGTATCGCGCGCCGCGAAATCCATCAGCGCGCTGGTGGATTATATGGAACGCCACCCCGAGTCGTTATTGCGCGGCAAGCCCGGAGATTCACCGTGAGATT
Organism: Gammaproteobacteria bacterium; assembly: GCA_034667865.1. Lineage (GTDB taxonomy): Bacteria > Pseudomonadota > Gammaproteobacteria > Steroidobacterales > Steroidobacteraceae > Bog-1198. The sequence goes on along the minus strand of JAXDQN010000585.1, from coordinate 3,004 downwards.
CATAGCGTATTTTTTGGCGGCTGCCATGCTCATAACCGGGTGCGCGACCCGTCGAGCCGACCATTTCTATACTTTGTCCGCGCAATCCTGGCAAGCCGGCGTCGCGCACGCGGCATTCATGCGCCAGGTCAGCTTGCACGTAACCTTGCCCTCGTTGATGGATCGCTCCGAGATGGTGTTGACGGGGCGCGACCAGGTGACAATTCTCGAGCACGAGCGTTGGGCCTCTCCCTTGCTCGATCAACTCACCAGCACACTGGGGCAGGATCTGGAAGCACGCCGCGCGGACCTCGTGGTTGCCAACCGCAGCATTGAACAGAGCAAGCTGCCGGCATCGAAGATTTCGGTGGAAATCGTACGTTGGACGGCGCAACTTGGCGGCCAAGTCAGCATTGAAATCCGCTGGCGTGTGATGGATTCCGTCAGCGGCAGCGTTACCGTGGGTCGCGATATTTTTACCGCGCCCACAGCCCCCGATGGCTATGCTCAGGTCGCGGCGGCGTTAAGTGCCTGCGTGGCCCAACTGGCTGACAAACTGCTCGCGCAACTTCCTGCATCCTAGGACAAAACCCCTGGAAATGTCCCGTAGAAATTCACGTAAGTTCACGTAAGACTGTTCCTACCCCAAGTTACGGTTAGTTTTTCTTACAAGCCGACAATCCGATCTCTGATACGCCCTCACTTTCCAGTGCTGCATCATCCGCTTATGCAACACACCTCACAGGCCTATGCCAACTCCGGGTTACCTGAACGGCAATGGGATCAGCAGTTGCAGTCCGGTGGAAATTGGCAACCCTCTTCCGGGCCGCTGCTCGTGGTCGGGCCACATCCGCATGATGAGATCCTCGGGGCCGGCGGCCTGATCCATACCTGGATGAGTTTGGGTCATGACGTTACGGTGCTCAGCGTCACGGACGGCGAGGCAGATGAAGCATCCCCCCAGCACCTCGACCTGCTGCGTCGCGATGAACTGCGCGCCGCGTTGCGCAAGCTATGCGCGACGCATGTGTCGGTGGTGCGACTGGGACTGCGCGACGGGCATGTACGCGAAGGGAAGAATCGGCTGCGGATGGCGATTGACGCTCTATTGGAACCGCACATGACTTTGATCGCGCCCTTTGAGCACGATGGTCATCCCGATAATGATGCCGTAGGCGCGGTATGCCGCGAGTCGGCGCTCGCCAACGGCGTGCCGTTGGCTCGATACCTGACTCGGACCTGGCACACCGATCCTTCACTGTTCTTCGGTGGCGAGTCCAGCTGGGGTAAATTTCCACTGGATATGGAAGCGCGGCGGGCAAAAGCGCATGCGCTGCAGTGTTTCGGTTCACAGCTTACCCAACAAGACGAAGCGCGGATCGACCCCTTCCAGCGCTCTTTTGAAGCGTTTTTGCTCTGATTTTTAGTTGGTCGTCGCAACAGCAAAGTGGGCGCCCCGAAGGCGCCCACGCTTGCCATCATCAGCTCAGCTGTTAGGGTTGCACGGCAATATCGTTGTGCACCGAAGTCACGCCTTCCGTATTTTTGGCAATCATCGCTGCCAAATCACTGGCGTCTTGGGTCGGCGCTCTGCCGCTCAGCCAAACCACGCCATTCTCGTCGGTGTCGACCTTGATGCGGGTCAACGTGGTCAGGTGCTTGGCCGCCAACTTGGCCTTTACCTTGGTGGTGATCGCCGAATCCTTGACATAGTGATGGGATGAGCTGGAATCCGCGCCCGGTTCGTCCGCCATGGCGATCGGTCCGCATGCGACGCCCAGTGCCAGCATGCTGCTCAGAATTACGTGCTTCATATATGTTTCCTCCGGTTACAAGTAGCCTGTCGGCTTTTACTAGTTATTCGGAGCCTATGGTCTAACGGATCGCGGCGCACATATGTAGGCGGCCAAAGTGAAGCGCTGACGGCCATATCCCACAGGCGGACGCCTGCGGCTAGGGCGCGGGTGTAGTCGGTCGGTCGCCCCGCTCGCTGGCAGCTGCGACCGCAGGCTCGGGCAGCGACAACAGTCTGGCGCTGTTGATCAATGCCATGTGCGTCAGCGCCTGAGGAAAGTTTCCGAGCATACGCTTGGCGCGCGGCTCGTATTCTTCGGCAAACAACCCAAGATCGTTGCCCAACGTCAACAGCCGCTCGAACAGGGCCTCCGCCTGCTTGCGTCTCCCACTTAGCACGTAGCTATCGACCAACCAAAATGAGCACGGCAGAAATGTACCCTCGCCCGGCGGCAGCGCATCCACTTCCGGTTCGGTCGAATAGCGCAGCACCAGTCCGTTGACCACCAAGTTGGCCTCAATCGCGGCGATGGTACCCAAAACCCGTGGATCATCCGGCGGTAGAAACCCTACTTGAGGGATCAGCAGCAAGCTGGCGTCCAAATGAGTCGACCCATAGGACTGTACGAAGCTATTGATGCGGGGGTTGAATCCCTTGTCGCAAATTTGTGCGTGAACGGTATCGCGCAACTGGCGCCAGCGATCAAGCGGTCCTTCCAGTCCGACCGCCTCGGCATCCTTGATGGCACGGTCGAACGCCACCCACACCATGACCTTGGAATGCGTGAAATGTCGTGGCGGGCCGCGCATCTCCCACAAGCTTTCATCCGGAGTATCCCAATGGGACTCGAGAAACTTCAGCAACGCCACTTGGAGTCGCCACGCGGTCGGATGCGGCTTCATATCCGCCAATCGTGCCAGGTGCAGCGAGTCCATGACTTCGCCGTAGACGTCGAGCTGGAATTGTCTCGCGGCTGCGTTGCCGACTCGCACCGGGGCCGAGGACTCGTAACCCGGCAGCCACGGCAACTCGGTCTCATCGAGGCGCCGCTCTCCGGTGACGCTGTAAAGGATCTGCAGGTCATCGGGCGAGCCGGCAATGGCGCGCAGCAGCCATTCGCGCCAAGCGGTCGCCTCCTCGCCATAGCCGGCGAGCAGCAACGCGTTTAACGTAAAGGTCGCGTCGCGCAGCCAGCAATATCGATAGTCCCAATTGCGCACGCTGCCGATT
>JAXDQN010000584.1:0-9592 GCA_034667865.1 Gammaproteobacteria bacterium | reverse complement strand
ACCGACATCCAGGTTCTGCAGTGGCATCAACTGCACTAGTTGTAACGTTTATCCCCTAGCGGGCTTTACTTCCCTTCATTGAAGTCCGCATCTCATGCCCCGAGCTAACACTCGGGGCTTTTTTTTGCTGCTAAACTCACCTCGCGCCTCCAAATCGAGAGGCAGGAGGGGCAGATGGGAAAAGTCGCTTATCTATTCGTGGCGCTCGTTGGTTTGATGCTGTCGGGCTGCGGTTACAACTCGATTCAATCGCAGGATGAGCAGACCAAAGCCGCCTGGTCCGAGGTGCTGAATCAATACCAGCGCCGCGCCGATTTAGTCCCCAACCTGGTCAACACCGTCAAAGGCTTCGCCGCCCAAGAACAGACCGTGCTGCTCGGCGTGACCGAAGCGCGTGCCAGAGTGGGCTCCATTCAAGCGACGCCGGAGTTGGTGAACGATCCGGCAGCTTTCGCCAAATTCCAGGCCGCGCAAGGTCAGTTGACCAGCGCGCTGTCGAAACTGCTGGTGGTGACGGAGAATTACCCGGAGTTGAAGTCCAATCAGAACTTCCGCGATCTGCAGGCGCAGCTCGAAGGCACGGAGAATCGCATCACCGTGGCGCGCAACCGCTACATCAAATCGGTTCAAGACTTCAACACCACGGTGCGTTCGTTCCCTGCAAACCTGACCGCGAAAATGTTCGGCTACAAGGTCAAGGCGAACTTTGAGGTGGCCAATGAAGCGGAAATATCCAAGCCGCCCACCGTGGAATTCGCCCCGCCGGCTTCCGCCGCTCACTAACCGATGAGGCCAGTCGGCATTGCACTCATCGCCGTGTTTTTGAGCGCGCTGAGTGCGCTGCCCGCGCGCGCGGACGTGGCGGTGCCGCCGCTCACCGCGCGGGTCACCGATCTCACCGGTACACTGTCGGGCGGCGCTGTGGCGCGCATCGAAGCCAAGCTCGCGGACTTCGAAGCCAAGAAGGGCAGTCAGATCGCCGTGCTGATCGTGCCGACCACCCAGCCCGAGGAAATCGAGCAATTCGGCATTCGCGTCGAAGACACCTGGAAGCTGGGGCGCAAGGGCGTTGACGATGGCGTGTATCTGATCGTTGCCAAGAACGACCGGCGGGTACGCATCGAGGTGGGTTCCGGACTCGAGGGGGCGCTCACCGATGCGACCTCCAATCGCATCATCGAGGAAGCCATCACGCCGCACTTCAAGGCCAATGACTTCGATGGGGGCATCGAGGCCGGCGTGGACAAGATCATTGCCGTGGCCAACGGCGAGCCTCTGCCTGCGCCCGATAAGAAATGGGACAAGCGTGCCGGCGGCGTGAGCAACTTATTGCCGCTGTTGCTGGTCGTAGTAGTCGTGGCGGGCGGCGTGCTGCGCGCGATTTTCGGCCGCTTCTTCGGTTCCGTGGCCACCGGCGGGTTCGCGGGCCTGATCGCGTTCCTGGTGAGTCACTTGCTGCCCATCGGCTTGGGCGCCGGCATCGTGGCCTTTTTGTTTGCGATGTTGGCCGGCGGCGCCTCGCGCGGCTGGTCGGCCGGGAGCGGTTGGGGCGGCGGCTTCGGCGGTGGTGGATTTGGCGGTGGCGGCGGCGGCGGCGGGTTCAGTGGCGGAGGCGGTGGTGGTGGCGGCGGCGGCGCCTCGGGAAGTTGGTGATGCAAATCGGACGCATGCTTAAGCACGTGACGGCGACGCAATGGCGCACGCGCATGTTATTTCCGAGCGCCACCTTGGATGCGGTCGAACAGGCCATCGCGCGCGCCGAGCAAACCCATGTTGGGGAAATTCGCTTCGCCATCGAGACGGCACTGACGCCTATGCATATCATCAACAATCTCACGCCGCATGCCCGCGCGCTCGATGTGTTCGCGCACCTGCGGGTGTGGGATACCGACGACAACAACGGCGTGCTGATCTACGTGCAACTGGCGGATCGGCATGTGGAGATCGTGGCGGACCGCGGATTCAAGGACAAAGTGAGCGAGGCGGAATGGCAGGCGGTGTGCCGTCTGATGGAGGGGCATTTCCGCGCCGGTCAATTTCAGATCGGGTCGATCGCCGGCGTGGATGCCGTGGGAACATTACTGGTGCGTCATTTTCCGCAAACGTCCACCCAGCACGCGCATTCGCACAACCAATTGCCTGATCGACCGACTTTGCTGTAGATAGAGCCCCATGATCGGTCGTTCCAAAGCTCTGGCAGCCGGCTGCGCTGCGTTATTCCTCGTCGCGGGCTGCTCGCTGTTTCGCCCTGTTCCCAAGGAAGCGCCGCCGCCGCCGAAGGCGGTGCCCGCGCCGAAACCGCAGCTGCCCGCGCCCAGCGCGACTCACAAATTCGAAGTGACCGCGGACAGCGACATCGTCGGCTACGTGCAGCGCACCACCATCGGCAAAGAAGATACCTTGCCGGACATCGCGCGGCGCTTCGATGTGGGCTATGAAGAAATGGTGACCGCGAATCCGGGCGTGGATCCGTGGCTGCCGGGCGTGGGCAAGGAGGTCATCGTACCCACGCAGTTTATTTTGCCGGCCGCGCCGCATGAAGGCGTGGTGGTGAATGTGGCGGAGATGCGCATCTACTACTATCCGCCGCACAAGAAAGGCGAGCCGCAGATGGTGTACACGCATCCCATCGGCATCGGCAAAGTGGGTTGGAAGACACCGGAGGGCACGACCAAAATTGTCAGCCGCCAGAAAGACCCGGTGTGGGTGGTGCCGAAATCGGTGCGCGACGAACATGCCGAGGATGGCGAGAAATTGCCGGCGCAGGTGCCCGCGGGTCCGGACAACCCGCTGGGTCAATACATGTTTCGCTTGGGCTGGCCCAGTTATTTGATCCATGGCACCAACAAGCCCTATGGCGTCGGTATGCGTTCCAGTCACGGCTGCATGCGCTTGTACCCGGAGGACATTGCGGTGTTCTTCGATTTGATTCCCATCGGCACCAAGGTGACGGTGGTGAATCAACCCTATCTATTCGGCTGGCGCGACGGCGTGCTGTACTTGCAGGCGTACGCGGTGATGGAAGATGACTCGCGCAATTGGAGCAAGGATCGCAAGCGCCTGCTGGCGAAGATGCTCAATCCCAAATTGAGCGCGAAGATTTCCGAACACTCGAATGAGATCGATTGGGACCGCGTCGGCGAATTGGCGCATACGCCGCGCGCCGTGCCGGTACCCATCACCGGCGGACATGACGGCGTCGATGCCATCGTTGCCGCCTCGCTGTTGGTGGAGAACACACTGCCCACCGGCTCGAACTGGGACGGCAAGTCCGGATTGCTGGTCGATGAGAAGACCTTCAACGACCTGGTCGGCGGACGCGACAAGCCGGCGCCGGCCGGCAACGCACCGACTCCGGCCGGCAACGCGCCGACCGGCAACGCGCCGACCGGCAACGCGCCGACAGGAAATCCATGATGCGATCGTGTCTCGCGGCGGGCGCCTGGTTTGCGGCGGCCCAGGCTTGGGGCGCGCCCGCGCCCGTCGATCCCACTTTCGACTACCACTCGTATGCGAATGTCGATCAGTTTCGAGTCACGCACTTGGAACTGGATTTGCGCATTGACCTGAAGAACAAGGATATCGACGGCGTCGTCGGCCTGGAACTCAAACGCCTCGATCCGCGCGCCACGCGTCTGGTGCTGGACACCAAGAATCTGATGATTACCGAGGTCCAGGAGAAGGCCACCGACGTGCTGGGCGCGACGGCGAAATCTCAAACGACGTGGGTGAGCCGGCCGTTCCATATGGAAAAGGCGGATCCCATCTTGGGCACCGCGCTGGTCATCGATTTGGCGCCGACCAGTAAGACCAAGCAAACCATTAAAATCGACTACGAGACCATGGAAGGCTCATCGGCGCTGCAATGGCTGTCAGGCAAGCAAACCGCGAACAAGAGGCCGTTCCTCTATACCCAGTCCGAACCCATCGGCGCGCGCTCCTGGATTCCGTTGCAGGACACGCCCCAGGTACGCGCCACCTACACGGCGACGGTGCACGTCGATAGCGGCGTGCGCGTGGTGATGAGCGCGGATAACGATCCTAAAGTGAAGGAAAAGGGCGAGTTCACCTTCGAGATGTCCCAGCCGGTGCCCTCTTACTTGATCGCGCTGGCGGCGGGCGACATCGAATTCCTTCCGACCGGACCGCGCACCGGCGTGTACGCCGAAAAATCCATGGTGAAGCGCGCCGCCAAGGAATTCGCCGATACCGAAATGATGATTCAGGCCAACGAGAAGATGTTCGGCCCTTACCGCTGGAATCGCTACGACGTGCTGATCATGCCGCCGAGTTTCCCGGTCGGCGGCCAGGAGAATCCGCGCCTGTCCTTCATCACGCCCACGGTGGTCGCCGGGGATAAGAGTCTGGTGTCGGTGATCGCGCATGAGTTGGCGCACTCCTGGGCCGGCAACCTGGTGGGCAACGCCACGTGGCGCGATGTGTGGCTGAACGAGGGATTCACCGATTACATGGAAAGCCGCATCATGACGGCGGTGTATGGCGAGCAGCGATCCGGCGCGGAACAGGTGCTGGGCCTCAAAGTCCTGCGCGAGGACTTGAAGAAGCTGCCGCCGGCCGATCAGATACTGGCAAACGATTTACGCGACCGCGACCCGGAGGATGTATTCACGTCCATCCCCTATGACAAGGGCAGGCTATTTCTCAATTACCTGGACGCAAAATTCGGCCGCGAGCGCTTCGATGCCTTTCTCAAAGGCTATTTCGACCATTTTGCGTTCAAGAGCATCGCCACGGAGCAATTCGTGGCCTATCTGCAGGACAACCTGCTGAATAAATTCCCGGGCGTCGTCAGCCGCGAGCAGGTGAACGCGTGGGTGTTCAATCCGGGGTTGCCGGCCGATGCGGTGTTGCCGGTCACCACTCTGTTCGCGCAGGTGGATGAGGCGCGCAGCGCGTGGTTGGCGGGCAGCTTGCCGCTCAAAAAACTCGGCGCCGATTGGAACGTGCAGCAGTGGCTGTATTTTCTGGAAAACATGCCGGCCACGCTGACTGCGGCGCAGCTGGCCGATCTCGACAAGGCTTACAGCTTCACCAAGAGCGAGAACGCGGAAATTGCCTGCAGCTGGTTCAAGTTGGTGATCGCCCACGATTATCAGCCCAGCTATCCGCGGCTCGAGGACTACTTGAAGACCATCGGCCGCACCAAGTTGATCAAGCCGCTGTACGAAGGCTTGATGAATACCGGGCCCGGACAGGTAGTCGCGAAGCGCGTGTTCGCCAAGGCCAAGCTTGGCTACCACCCGGAGACGGTCACTGCCATCGAGGCCGTCGTCGAGCCTGACAAGAACAAGGATGAGGATGGCGAGAAGCACGAATGACGAGCGAGTGGATGAAAGTCATGCTGGATGAAATCGCGCGCAAGAAGCAGGAGGCTGAACAAGCACGGCTCGAAGAGCAGATGCGCAATGATACCGCCGGCGGCGAAGCCGCTGGCGAGCGCGTCCACACAGAGGTTGTGGTACAGTCGCCTTAAGTGCGCCAGACGATAAACATTTCGTGACGCCAATGAGCTTGGGACTGCAGGTCGAGGAAGAACGCGGCCCTGACCAGTCCATTACGCGCTTGCCCACGGCGCGCACCGCCTTCGTCGGTCGAACACTGCGCGGACCGGTCAATCGGCCCATCTTGGTCAAAACCTTCAGCGAATTTCAACATGTGTTCGGCGGCCTGTGGCAACCCAGTCCGCTGGGTTACGCGGTCGAACAATTCTTCGACAACGGCGGACGCGAGGCGCTGGTGGTGCGGGTGGTCAACGGCGCGCGCTCGGCCACCTTAAGCTTAAAAGCCGGTGCGCAGGTGCTGCGCTTGCAAGCGGTGCGTCCCGGCACCCGCGAGTTTCTGCGGGCCAGCGTCGACTACGACAATATTCCTCCCGAGGCGGTGGCCTACTTCAATCTCACGGTACAGCGGGTGCGCGCGCAAAATACCGCGCAGGTGGAGGATCAGGAGATCTTCCACCGCCTGTCGCTGCTGCCCTTGTCGGAGCGCTTCGTGCCGCAAGCCCTGGCTACCTCGGCATTGGTCCGGTTGGTCGGCGAAATGCCGACGCAGCGGCCCGATCGCACGCTGGATTCCGCCAGCGGCCTGGCCACGGCTTACGTCACCTCAAATTCCGACGGCGATGATGGCGCGCCGCTCACCGATTACGATCTGATCGGCTCGAGCGTCGAGCACACCGGTTTGTTCGCGCTACGCGAGGCGGACTTCAATTTTCTGTGCATGCCGCCGCTGTCGCGCGATCAAGATATCGGACCCAGTGTTCTGTACGTCGCGGCGCTCTACTGTAAACAGCGCCGCGCGTTGCTGATCGTCGATCCGCCCTCGCACTGGCACACCGCCGATGATGCGTTGGTGGGGCTGCGCGACTGGGACTTGTTCAATGAAAACGCACTGATGTATTTCCCGCGGATATTGGCGCACGACAAGCTGCGCGGCCATTTCGAGTCCTTCGCGCCCTGCGGAGCGGTGGCCGGCATGCTGGCGCGCCACGACGAATCCTTCCCGGTGTGGGTGCCCGGCAATCAGGAAGAAGCGGTTCTGCGGCCGGGTTACCGGCCGGCGTGCATCGTCAGCGAGGACCGCCGTGCAAGACTCGCGGTGCTGGGCATCAACACCATCCAAACCATGCGCGCGACGGCGCGCAGCAGCGGCGTGCGGCCGCGCACCTTGGCGGCGGGCCGGGCCGGCAACGTGGATTGGAAAATCCTGGGATCGCGCCGTCTGGCGCTGTTTATCCTCAACAGCATCGAGCGGGGCACGCGCTGGCTGGCGCTGGCCGCGCCGCACGTTCCGGCGGCCGAGTCGGTGACGACGCAGGTGCGCGGCTTCCTCGAGGGTTTGCACGGCGCCGGCGCCTTCGGTGCGCGCCGCTTGGAAGATGCCTTCTTTGTGATTTGCGATGAGCGCGTGAACTCGTTGCAGTCGGCGCCGCACGGATTTCAATTCGTGCTGGGTTTCGCGGCGACGCGCGAGCATGAATTTCATTGCTTCCGCATCGCGCAGTCCGCGGCGGGCGCGAGCATCGCGCCGGTGAGTCCGAACCGGCTGAGCATTTCGCAGTACAGCCCGGCGGAATTGCAGTGGGTCGACGAGATCGCTAGCCAGCTGCAGCGCTAGCCGCCAGACGTCTCTCGAGCTCCGCTGTCAGTGAACTGATTTTAGGCGACATCGGCGCGGGCGGCGTGATGCGGGGAATGCGCGGCAGATCGAGCAGCGCCACGCGCGCATATTCGTAGCCGGCCTCGATGGCGATATCGAAGGCCTGCCAATCCAGCAATTCCACATTCGGCAACGGCGGCTTGAGCAGGACGTCGGCCAGTTCGCGCTGCGCCGCCGCGCTGCTGCCGCTGTTGATCATGCCGGCGTGCACCAGTATCTGAAAGATGGTGACGCGACGCTGGCCGAAACTGCGATCGGCGCCGACGTCGCAACCAATGACCAAGCCGGGCGCGTGCGCCTGCATGACGTCCACCGGCAGGTTGTTGATGGCCGCGCCGTCGACCAGCACGCCTTGCGTATGGAATACCGGCGGCATGACGCCGGGAATGGCCACCGACGCGCGCAGCGCTTGCGCCACCCCGCCGGAACGATGCTCCAATGAACGCCCGCTGGTGAGGTTGGCGCTGATGCAGAAATAGGGCAGCGGCAAATCTTCAATGGTGGTGGTGCCGTACTCGCGCTCCAGCAGCCGCGTTACCTTGCGGCCGCGGGTCAGGGCGATGAAGGGGAAGGTGTAGTCGTTGACGGGATTGGTGTCGACGAAGCAGCGCCGATAGCGCAGCCGCATTTCCTCGTCGCTCCAGCCCATGGCGACGCCGGCGGCGATGATGGCGCCGATGCTGGCGCCGCCGACGAAATCGATCGGCACACGAGCCTCGCGCAGCGCGCGGATGATGCCCAAGTGGGCAAAGCCGCGCGCACCGCCGCCCGACAACACCAGCCCGACGCCGCGGCGGGTGAGCAGGCGCGCGATGCGGCTGATGTCTGCGGCATCACCGACATGGTGATGCTGGGTAACGGGGAAAATTTCCAGCCATGCAGCTGCCACGCCGGGTTGAATGGGGCCCTCGTGCAGCAGGGCGAGCTCCAGGCGCGCGCCGCGCGCCACAGCGCCCTCGGCAATGCCAGCCGGCCATGGCGCCGGTGTCGACGCCGCCGTCGCGAGCAGCAGAATCACGTCGGCTTGACGGCAACACTGGCGCGTCCACGCCGACACAGTCCAATTTGCCACGTACACCACGAAGTCGTTGTTCTCTTCGATGCGGTTGAACCAGGTCGCGGTGTGATCGCTGGCGCGGACGTCCCACACCAGTTCGGTGCGCCCCACGAGATTCAACTCATTGACGAGCCGGGAAGCGAAGTTCGCGATGTCCACTTCCAGGCTGTTGGGCACCACGGCAAACACCCGCGCGCGCTTCTGTTTGTATTCCTGGCGGTTGCTGTGCCGCAGGCGCCGCGCGCACAGGCGGGCCAACGCCAGGGAAAATTGCGTCGACTGTGCTGCGATGCGCTCCATCAGGGGATTCGGTATCAGCAACAGCTCGCTGTCGCGCAGTGCCACCACCGTGGCGCTGCGCGGCTGCTTCAGCAGCCAGCCGGCTTCGCCCACCAGTTCGCCACGCTCGATTTCCGCGGTCAAAAGCGTCTTGCCGTGCGCTTTCACGCCTAGCCGGCCGCTGGCGACCAGATATACTCCGTCCGGGTCCGAGCCGGCTTCGAACAGCAAAGCTCCGGCCGGCAGCGAGAAATGCACAGCGCCGGCCGTCAAGGCGTCCAGGGTGATCGAATCGACACCGGCAAGGTCGGGGCAGTCGCGCAGCCAGTCGGCGGTGCGGCACATTTCTTGCGTTGCGCCCGCTTTTTCGTTATCCAATGCCATGCGTCTGTAGCGGCCGGTGAAGGGTGTTTCTTGAGCCAATCCTTTAGAACTGTGGTGTTCTCGCACGGCAAGGAAAGCGGCCCGTGGGGCGCCAAAATCACTGCCATGGCCCAGGTGGTGCGCGAACTCGGATTGGAGGTGGAATCGGTCGACTACCGCGGCATGGATGACCCCGGCGAGCGCGTCAAAAAACTCATTGCCATCGCTTCGGCGCTTGCGGAACCCATGGTGCTGGTGGGATCGAGCTTGGGTGGTCACGTGTCCGCGGCGGCCGCCAGCCGGTTGCCGATTCGGGGTGTGTTTTTACTGGCGCCGGCTTTTTACATGGCGGGCTTCGAGCCATACACACCGCAGGATGTGCCGGCGCCGACGGCCATCGTGCATGGCTGGCACGATGACATTGTGCCGGTGCAAAACAGCATTCGTTGGGCGCAGGAGCACCAGTCGGCGCTGCATGTGCTGGACTCCGGCCATCGACTGGAAGATCAGATCGAGACGATCTGTGTGTTGCTGCGGGCGTTCTTGAAGTCGCTGCTTTAACGGCGGCCTGTTGGATCCGAACTCTCGGTGGCCAGTTGCGCCTGCGCCAGTTCGCGAAAGCTTTCTCCCAACTGCTCGCCGCAGCGCTTGCCCATGGCATCGAAACCGGCGCCGAGGGAGGCGATGTAGGCGCCCACGTAGCGCTTGCCGGGA
>JAXDQN010000583.1:0-9821 GCA_034667865.1 Gammaproteobacteria bacterium | reverse complement strand
CGACCGCCGTCGAAAACATGTTTCTCGCCGCGCACGCCATGGGTTTCGGGGTGATGTGGAAAACCGGACCCGCTGCGTACGACGATCGCGTCAAGGCGACGGTCGGTCTGACGCCGGATGACCACATCGTGGCCATTCTGCACTTGGGCACTCGCGTGAAATAACGGCGTGTTTGTTCTATCCAGAGGCTGCGAAAGAATGGCCACGCAACGACACCGCCTTGACCAGCGCCCACACTTCCAGCCCCGCCACTAGCCCCAACTCGCGCGTCGCAGCACGGCTCACGCGCGCCATGATCAGCGTGCCACTGATGTCGATGGCAATGAGGTCCGAAGCATCCTCATCGGGTGTGACAGTGGCGATCACACCTTTCAACTGATTGCGAACGCTCAGACCTCGGGGCGCCTGCGTCGCAACGATGAGATCGCGCGCCAACAGCTGCACGCGTATGGGTTGACCGGCTGAGTAACCGGCGAGTTTTACCTGCAACTCGCCATCGCCCACTTGCACGCGCGTCAATCCAGACGCTCCGTCCGTGCCGAGTACGATGCCATCGACCACTGCACCGACGGCGTCAGCGCCGATGATGGCGCGCAGCGCCGGATTCAAGCTCATTTCACCCATGCCGCCTTGGGCCACGGCGCGGCCGCCTTCCATCAGCACCAGGTAGGTTGCAAGTCTTAGGACCTCATCGAAATCATGGCTGACGTACACCATGGGCACCGCCAGTTGATCGCGCAGCAACTCCAGATACGGCAATACTTCCTCGCGCCGCGCATTGTCCAGCGACGCCAGTGGCTCATCCAGCAACAGCAAGCGTGGCTGCGCCAGCAACGCTCGCCCGATCGCGACACGTTGCCGTTCTCCGCCGGATAGCTGGTGTGTGCGCCGGTGCAGCAGCGGCGCCAAGCCCAGCAATTCCACCACCCGTTCGAGCGAGATAAAGACAGGTCCCACTGCGCGGGTGCGCGCATAGCTCAGATTGGCCGCCACGTTCAAATGCGGAAACAAGCGGGCATCTTGAAACACATAGCCGATCCGACGTTGCTCCGCGGGGACATCAATCCTGCGCTCGGTATCGAGCAGCACGCTGTCGTTCAATTCCACTCGTCCGGTATCGGCATGCAGCAGGCCTGCAATCACGTTGATCAACGTGCTCTTGCCGGAACCTGATCTGCCAAACAGCGCCACCACGCCGGGTGTAGGCGACTCGAAATCTGCGTCCAAGACAAATGCGCCACGATGTTTTCTGGCGGAGATGTTCAGCATCAGCGGCCCAGCATGCGCCGTACTCGGCGCGCGAACCATTCGGATAGCAACAATCCTGCCAACCCAAGGCTTAACGACAGTGCTGCCAGGCGTGCCGCAGCCGCATCGCCGCCGGGCGTTTGCAATGCGCTGTACAAGGCGATTGGCAGGGTACGAGTCTCGCCGGGAATATTCGATACGAAGGTGATGACGGCGCCGAATTCGCCCAGTGCGGCGGAAAACGCAGTGATCGCTCCCGCTAAAATACCCGGCAGCATCAACGGCAGCGTGATGGTCAAGAAGCGATCCATGGGACCTGCGCCCAGTGTGCGCGCGGCGTCCTCGAGCCCGCGGTCGACATTTTCCAGCGAAATGCGCATGGCGCGCACCATCAGAGGGAAGGACATCACGGCGGTCGCGAGTGCGGCCCCGTTGCGGGTAAATCTCAGATGGATGCCCAAACTGCGCTCGAGCCACCCGCCGATCAGGCCGCGCGAGCCGAACAACAACAGCAGCAAATACCCGACCACCACCGGCGGCAGCACCAAAGGCAGGTGCACGAAGGCATCCAGCAGCGTGCGGCCAGGAAATTGTCGACGCGTCAAAATCCATGAAAGCAGCAACGCCAAGGGCAAACTCAAGACGACGCTGCGGCTCGCCACGCTCAAGCTCAGGTGCAGCGCTTCAGCTTCACCGGCAGTCAGCCAGGACATGTTTGACGCTGCGCGGTTCTAGGCTTCATGCGCCAGGCAGTATACTGGCGGGCAGCAATCTTAAGGGATTCCGATCAATGGGCTATTTTCACGCTGTGGCGGGCGCCGCAGCGTCCGGCACGTCTCACCGGATCGGCGTACTGCTGGTCAATCTGGGAACGCCCGATGCGCCCACATACTTTGCCGTGCAGCGCTATCTGCGAGAGTTCCTCGGCGATCGCAGAGTCATCGATACGCCGCGGGCCATTTGGCTGCCGCTGCTCTACGGTATTGTGTTGCCGTTGCGCCCGCTCAAGACAGCGCGCAACTACCGCAAGATCTGGATGCCGGAAGGCTCACCGCTGGCCGTATATTCACAGCGTCTGAGCGCCAAGATCGACGCGACACTGCGCCACAGCTACGGCGACCGGGTCAGCACCCAGCTGGCCATGACTTACGGCAATCCCAGCATCGAAAAGGCGATAGCAGTGTTTGCGAGTCAGGGCATCGACAAGCTGTTGGTGCTGCCCTTGTATCCGCACTATTGTTCCTCCACCACAGGATCGGTGTTCGACGCCACCCACCGCGGCTTGCAGCGCTGGCGCTGGCTGCCGGAAACGCGCTTCATCAATGACTACTATGCCGATCGCGGCTACATCGATGCGCTGACCACGCAGATCCGCAAGCACTGGGATGCCGTCGGCGAGCGCTCGCATCTGCTGTTCTCTTATCACGGCATACCGGCTTCCTATGTGGAAAACGGCGATCCGTACCAGCACCAAGCCGAAGAAACCACGCGCTTGGTCGTCGCCCGGCTGGGCCTAAGCGATGGGCAGTGGTCGCACTGCTATCAATCACGCTTCGGCCGGGTGGAATGGCTGAAGCCGTACACCATCGACACCATTCGAGACCTGGCCGCGCACGGCGTGCGCAAGCTGGATGTGGTCTCGCCATCATTCGCGGTGGATTGTCTCGAGACTTTGGAGGAAGTGGCGGTCGAGTATCGCGATAAGTTTTTGGAATACGGCGGCGAGCGTCTGGCGCTGGTTCCCGGCTTGAATGATGAGGCGCAGCACGTACAAGCCCTCACGGCCATTCTCGAGAATCGACTGCAGGGCTGGATCTGACCAGGATGTGCCCGATATTGGTGCTTGCCGCCGGCTGGCTTGCGCCTTACGTCTGAGCAATGCTAGATTCGGCGCAATGCGCTCTTCCAGCAGCAATTCCTTGATCACGCCCGGCAGCCTGTGCCTGGGCCTGCTATCGCTGCTGCGCCGCTAGGCGCCACCACTCACGCGCTATCGGTCGGCGCTTACAAGACCGGAAATTCCCAAAGTAACGCGCCAGCGGCATCGCGTGGCGTCGGCCATATCCGGTTCGCGAGTGAGAGTTCTATATGTTGACCAAGCCTTCTACCAAGTACCGATCCTTTGCGCCCATCGACCTGGCCGATCGCACCTGGCCCACCCGGGTGATCGCCAAAGCACCGCTGTGGTGCAGCGTGGATCTGCGCGACGGCAATCAGGCGCTGATCGAGCCGATGGACGCGGCGCGCAAGCGGCGCATGTTCGACATGCTGGTCAAAATCGGCTTCAAAGAAATTGAAGTGGGATTTCCGGCGGCGTCGCAAACCGATTTTGATTTCGTACGCGAAATTATCGAGCGGGGGCTGATCCCGGACGATGTCACCATCCAGGTACTCACCCAGGCGCGTCCGGAACTGATTGCGCGGACCTACGAATCGCTGCGGGGTGCGCGACGCGCCGTCATGCATGTCTACAATTCCACCTCGGTGGCGCAGCGTCGCGTGGTGTTTCGCACCGACCGCGCCGGCATCGTCGACATCGCCGTGCGCGGCGCGACCGTGGTGCGCGAACATGCTTTGCGGCAGCGCGACACCGAGTGGGTGTTCGAGTACAGCCCCGAGAGTTTCACCGGCACTGAATTGGATTTTGCGGTGGAGGTGTGCGATGCCGTGAACGCCGTGTGGGAGCCGACGCCGGCCAATCGGGCCATCCTCAATCTTCCTGCCACGGTCGAGATGGCCACGCCCAATGTCTACGCCGATCAAATCGAGTGGTTCCTGCGGAACGTCAAAAATCGCGATTGCATTATTTTGAGCGTGCATCCGCACAACGACCGCGGCACCGCGGTGGCGGCAGCGGAACTGGCGGTGATGGCAGGAGCAGAGCGGGTGGAGGGGACGCTGTTCGGCAATGGCGAGAGAACCGGCAATGTCGATATCGTCACCTTGGCTCTGAACCTATACACCCAGGGGGTCGATCCGCAGCTGGACTTCTCCAATATCAATGAGACGGCACGCTGCGCCGAGGCCTGCAATCAATTGCCGATCCATCCGCGCCATCCCTATGTGGGCGATCTGGTGTTCACGGCATTTTCCGGCTCGCACCAGGACGCCATTAAAAAGGGCTTGGCGGCCCGCAGCGAGCTCGATATTTGGGATGTACCGTATCTGCCCATCGATCCATCGGATCTTGGCCGCTCTTACGATTCCATCATCCGCATCAACAGTCAGTCCGGAAAAGGCGGTGTGGCCTACCTCCTGGAACGAGAATTCCAACTGGTGTTGCCGCGCCGCCTGCAAATCGAGTTCAGCCAAGTCGTACAAGCCGCAGCAGATATCACCGGCAAGGAACTGAGCGCTCAGGAAATTTATGAGTTGTTCGAACGCGAGTATTTCGTGCCCCGCACGCCCTTCGTGTACAAGTCGCACCAGTTGGCGGCTTCAACCGACGGCGCAGACACCGAGCGGCTTACGCTGACCGTGGAGAGCGGCGGGCGGTTGGAAACCTGGCTGGGCCAAGGTTCGGGGCCCATCGACGCCATGGTGAAGGCCGTGGCCTTGCCGTTCGATCTGTTGTCCTACGAGGAACATTCCCGCGGCCATGGCAGCGGCGCCAAGGCCGTCTCCTACATTGAAATAACCACTCGTTCGCGCCGGACCTTGTTTGGGGCAGGTATGCACCCCAACATCATTACCGCGTCGCTGTTGGCGATTTTGTCGGCGGTCAACCGGGCCACTGCCGTGGGGGCGCTGCCGGCTCGATTCGACCCGGCGCGCACCGGCACCTGACGGCGACTGCGCCGCACCGGGTTGATAAGTTTATGAAAAATATGGAGATATTGCAGTAGTCTGCTGCTGCGCTGATTTATTTCCCGTGCTAGTTGAATGGCGGGCAGAATCGGCTATAGTGCGCAGCTTCACAGTTTAGCTGATCGATCCTATTGATTTCAGGGGCTTTTCTCGAACAATGAGTGAACGCGAAGACGAACATTTCGACATCGATGACGAGTTTCTTGGGGAAGCCGAAGAATCGCACGACTTTGATCCCCTCATTGAGCGCACGGAACGTCGGCCTAAAGCCGCGGCAGCCGGTAAACGAGGCAAGGCAGCCTGGAGCCGGGTGGAAGATGTCCTAGCCGAGCGCATGTTGGAAAAGGAACTGCGCGATATTTTTGAGGACGATTAGTCGTCCTACACAACTCCTTGGGGCGACTGATGCCCTTAGTTCGCGGTATCGAGTTCACATGTGCGTCGCGTTTCCGTGCTAGCCGATAGTAAAGACTGGGTCGTCCTGAAATTCGGCGGCACCAGCGTCTCCAGCAGTTCGAATTGGCACAACATTGCCGGCGTGGTGCGCGAGCGCATCGGTGAATCGCTGCGTCCCGTCGTGGTCCACTCGGCGCTTTCCGGCATCACCGATACTCTTGAATCATTGCTGAGCGCGGCAGTGTCCGGCGCGCACCAGCCCGTGCTCGACAAGATCGAGGCGGCACACCGAAATCTGGCCAAGAATTTAGGAATCGCACCGAACGGCCAATTTGAGTCCTTCATGCAGGACTTGAACGGTATGTCGGCGCAGGTGGCTGCGACGCGCGCCGTCAGCGATGCGCTGCGCGCCAGGGTCATGGCCATGGGCGAATTGCTGGCCACTACCTTGGGCGATGCCTTCCTCAATGCGCAGGGCATCGCGACCCGCTGGATCGATGCGCGCAGCGTGCTGCGGTCCGAGGATCGTTATGGCACGACTCAGACTGCCAGCTTGCTCTCCGCCACCTGCGATTTTGCGCCCGACGCGCACTTGCAGGCCGCTTGGCAGGCGCTTAATCAGGTGGTGATTACTCAGGGATTCATCGCCGCCAATGCCGAGGGCGACACCGTGCTATTGGGCCGCGGCGGCTCGGATACTTCGGCCGCGTACTTTGCCGCGAAGCTCGGCGCCGCTCGACTCGAAATATGGACCGATGTCCCGGGACTGTTCAGCGCCAATCCTCGCGCGGTGCCGAACGCCCGTTTGCTGCGCGCGCTGCACTACGACGAAGCGCAGGAGATCGCCAGCAACGGCGCCAAGGTTTTGCATCCGCGCTGCGTCATGCCGGTGCGCCAGTACAAAATCCCCTTGCATGTGTATGCCACCCAGGCGCCGGGACTCGAAGGCACGGTGGTGTCCTCGATCGTGTCGGATAGTGCGGCGCAGTTGAAGGCCATTGCCATCAAGAAAGGCATTACCTTGGTCTCCATGGAAAGCCCCGGGATGTGGCATCAAGTGGGTTTTCTCGCCGATGCCTTCCAGGTCTTCAAAAACCAGGGCCTGTCGGTCGACTTGGTGTCCACCTCCGAGACCAACGTCACCGTGTCGCTGGATCCCACCGCCAACACCTTGGACGCCGGCGCGATCGATCGCCTGACCTCGGCGTTGGGCGAGTTATGCCGCGTGGAAATCTTGGGGCCGTGCGCGTCGTTGAGTCTGCTGGGCCAGAACATTCGCGGCATCCTGCACGAACTGGGCTCGGCGTTCGAGTTGTTTCAAGACCAAAAGATATACCTGGTGACTCAGGCTGCCAATGATTTGAATTTCACCTTCGTCATTGACGAGTCTCAAGGTGATCGCCTGGTGCAGCAATTGCACGAGCGGCTCATTGCCGGCATTGGATCGGATAAAGTCTTGGGGCCTACCTGGACGGAGCTGTTCGCGGACAGTGCCACGCTGCCCAAGCCCACGTTCAACTGGTGGGAGGAGCCGGCCAAGCAGAAATCCTTGCTGGCCATTGCCCAGCAGCAGTCCGCCGCCTTTGTGTACGACATGACCTGCGTGGATGCGGCCATCGCCGCCGTGCTGCGGGTCAAATCGATCAAACGTTGGGCCTATGCCATGAAGGCCAATTGGAATCCCGACATTCTGCGCCGCATCTACGCGGCGGGACTGACGTTGGAGTGCGTATCGCAAGGCGAGTTGCAGCATGCCATAGCCTGCGTGCCGGGACTCGATCCGCAGCGGGTGTTGTTCACCCCCAATTTTGCGCCCCGGTCCGAGTACGAGTTCGGCTTCTCGCTGGGCGTGCGGGTCACGCTGGATAATATCTATCCGCTCAAAGCCTGGCCGGAATTATTTCGCGGCCGTGAGATTTTTCTGCGCATCGATCCGGGTTTTGGCCGAGGTCATCACACCCATGTGCGTACCGCCGGCGTGCATTCCAAGTTCGGCGTGCCCTTGAGCGAGGTGGATGAATTGAGCGAATTGACCCGCGCGGCCGGCGTGCGGGTAACGGGGTTGCATGCGCACAGCGGCAGCGGAATTTTCGACGTGGGCAATTGGACCGAAACGGGCGTATTGCTGGGCGGGCTTGCCGGCAAATTTCCGGATGTGGCGGTGATTGATTTGGGCGGCGGCATCGGCGTGCCGGAGCAGATCGGTCAGTCCGAGATGGACTTTGCTGCCCTGGATCGCGGCGTGGCCGTGCTGGCCCAGCGGTTTCCGCAATTCGAATTCTGGATGGAACCCGGCCGCTTTCTGGTGGCCAAGGCCGGAGTGCTGGTCGCCGTGGTAACGCAACTCAAATCCAAGGGCGATGTGCAGTACGTGGGAATCGCCACGGGCATGAATTCGCTCATCCGGCCGGCGCTCTATGGGGCGCATCACGACATCCGCAACTTATCGCGCCTGGGCGAACCCTTAAGTCAGCGGGTGAATGTGGTGGGCCCGATTTGCGAGAGCGCGGATGTGTTCGGATCGGATCGCTGGCTGCCACCGACGGCGGAAGGCGAAGTTTTGCTAATTGCGAACTGCGGCGCCTATGGCTATGCCATGGCCTCGAACTACAACCGGCGCGCGCCGGCACAAGAGTTTATGATTTAAACATGAAGCAGGTCGGCATCATCGGTTGGCGCGGCATGGTGGGTTCCGTGCTGCTGGACAGAATGCGCGCGGAAGGCGACTTTGAGCTGATTGCGCCGACGCTGTTTTCCACTTCGCAGGCCGGCGCTGCGGCCCCGCAGCTCGGCGCCGCGAACTCGGTGGTCCAAGACGCCCATGACGTGACGGCCCTGGCCAAGTTACCCATGCTGATCAGCGCCCAGGGCGGCGACTACACCCAGGCCATCCATCCGCGGTTGCGCGCCGCCGGCTGGAAGGGTTTTTGGATTGACGCGGCGTCCGCGCTGCGCATGGAAAAAAACGCGGTGATCGTTTTGGATCCTGTGAACTTGCCGGTGATGCAAGCGGCTCGAGAGCGGGGAATCAAGGATTTTATTGGCGGCAACTGCACGGTGTCGCTGATGCTCATGGCGGTCAGCGGTCTGATGCGCGCCGGATTGGTGGAGTGGATCACGGCCATGACCTATCAATCCGCCTCAGGTGCCGGCGCGCAAAATATGCGCGAGCTGCTGCAGCAGATGGGAACTGTTCACGGCGCCGTGGCGGATCAGTTGAAGAATCCTGCCAGCGGCATTCTGGATATCGACAGAGCGGTGAGCGGCGCCTTAACGGGCCCCGAATTGCCGCGCACGCATTTCGGCGTGGCGCTGGCGGGCAGCCTGATTCCGTGGATCGACAAGGATTTGGGCAATGGCCAAAGCCGCGAGGAGTGGAAGGCGAGTGCGGAAGCCAACAAGATTTTAGGCACTGAATCTGCTCCCGTGCCGATCGAGGGCATCTGCGTGCGGGTCGGTGCGATGCGCTGTCACTCCCAGGCGCTGACCATAAAACTGAAGCGCGATCTGCCGCTGGCGGAAATCGAAAAACTATTGGCCTCAGGCAATCCCTGGGTGCGGGTGATTCCGAACAACAAGGACTCCAGCATTCAAGCGCTGTCGCCCGCGACGGTCAGCGGCACGATGGAAATTCCCATCGGCAGGGTGCGCAAGCTGGCCATGGGCGGCGAGTATCTGACGGCATTCACCGTGGGCGATCAGCTGTTGTGGGGCGCGGCCGAGCCGCTGCGCCGCACTATGCGTTTCCTGCTTCCGCATGTGTGAGCAGGTGAATCGGCACCGGCTTGACGCGCCAGATATCGGCGCAATAGTCGCGGATGGTGCGATCGGATGAGAATTTGCCGCTGCGCGCGGTATTGAGAATCGACATGCGCGTCCAGCGTTCAGTATCGGCGTAGGCCTCATCCACCAGCGCCTGGCAATCGATGTAGGACTGAAAATCGGCCAGCAATAGATAAGGATCGTGCTGCAATAGACCGTCGATCAGCGGACGAAACAACTCCGGATCGCCGCGCGAGAAAAAGCCGCTGCGGATCAGATCGATCACATCGCGCAGTTTTTGATTGCGGTTGTAGTAATCCATCGGACGATAGCCTTGGGCCTTCAAGGCATAAACTTCCGGCGTGCTCAAGCCAAACAAGAAGAAGTTCTCGGCGCCCACTTCGTCGCGAATTTCGATGTTGGCGCCGTCCAGCGTGCCGATGGTGAGCGCGCCGTTCATGGCGAACTTCATGTTGCCGGTTCCGGACGCTTCCTTGCCGGCAGTGGAGATCTGCTCGGACAGATCCGCGGCGGGATACATTCGTTGTCCGTTGGTCACGTTGAAATTCGGAAGGAATACCACTTTCAACCGATCCCCCACATCGGGA
>JAXDQN010000582.1:0-2834 GCA_034667865.1 Gammaproteobacteria bacterium | reverse complement strand
GCGCCAGTGCGCTGCCCCGATGGAACGACATTTACTCTGCGCTTACGCAACCTTATCGGAATCAATTGCCCGTAGTGGTTGCCGGCAGCGAGTTCATCGACTCAGTGCTGATTCAAGATCCCAGCGCCTTGGAGTGGTTTGGGGCAAACGCAGAAGCGCCGGCAGCGGCGATTGCGAACGCCGGCTACGAAAGCAGCGCCGCCGCTGCGGCCACCGTGGAATCGTCGCAGCAGATCCTGCGAGAGTGGCGGCGCCGGGAAATGCTGCGCATTGCCTGGCGCGATATTGCCGCTGCTGCCAGCGTGACTGAGACCCTGAAAGCGGTTTCCGAACTGGCTGATGCCTGCATCCGTGCCGCAGCTGCGGCTGCGCGCCTGCATCTATTGCCGGTGTTCGGCATTCCGCGCGATTCGAATGGCGAGGAGTCGTCGTTCATCGTGGTGGGCATGGGCAAGCTCGGCGGCCGCGAGCTTAATTTTTCTTCCGACATCGACCTGGTGTTTCTATTCACTGCCTCCGGCCAAACCGACGGCAGGCGCGTCATCGAGAACGAGGAATACTTCAATCGCCTCGGTCGCGAGGTGATCCGCTTGCTCGACGTTCGCAATGCCGATGGTTTCGTGTTCAGGGTGGACATGAGGCTGCGACCCTATGGCGATAGCGGTCCCTTGGTCGTCAGCCTGGGCTCTTTAGAAGACTATTTGCAGCAGCATGGCCGTGACTGGGAGCGCTACGCGTGGATCAAAGCGCGCGCCATCGTCGGTACGGAGGCGTATGCCGCGGCCTACCAAGAATTCGTGCGCCCTTTCGTGTATCGGCGCTATCTGGATTTCGGCGTGTTCGAGTCGCTGCGCGGCATGAAGGCGCTGATCGAGCGCGAAGTGGCGCGCCGGGATTTGGACGATCATCTTAAGCTCGGCAAAGGCGGGATACGCGAAATCGAATTCATCGTGCAATCGATGCAGCTGGTGCGGGGCGGCAATGACCGCCGGTTACAGACCCCATCCTTGCTCGACGTGCTGCCATTGCTGTCCGAGTCCAAGCTGATCGCGGCGGACGATGTCGCCGACTTGGGCGCCGATTACCTGACATTGAGGAAGGCGGAAAATGCACTGCAGATGCTCCGTGACCACCAAGTCCATACCTTGCCGGACAATGATCTGGATCGGGCGCGCCTGTGTTTGATGATGGGATTTGCCGATTGGACCGCCGCCCTGCAGCGCATTGATTTCACGCGCCAGCGCGTGGCCGGGCACTTTGAGGCTCTGCTGTTTGGCGCGCCGCAGGATCAGCGTCGCTTCGATGATGTGGGCATCAGCTGGCTCGATTCCGAGACTGTCAAGATTGACGAGGAACTGGCCAACTTCGGTTTTCTAAGCGGCGAAATCCCGGCGGTTGCGGCCATTCTGGAAACTTATCGGCATGCCGCGCCCTACCGGCGGCTGGACGAAATCGGTCACCGTCGCTTGTTCGTGATCCTGGCGCGGCTGCTCAAATCGGCCGCAAAGCGCACCTCCCCGGCGGTGGTCGTGGACCGGGTACTGCGGGTATTGGAGGCGATCGGTACCCGCTCATCTTATTTGGCCTTGCTGAAGGAACAGCCGCCCGCGCTCGATCGGCTGATCGACATTTGCGCCATCAGCGGATTTTTGTCGCGCCAAATCGCCGATTTTCCATTGTTGCTGGATGAGCTCATCGATGCCAAGGCATTCGACGCGCCGCCGTCGCGTCAGGGTTTCGTCGCGGAACTGGCGGCGCGGACGGAACGGCTTTCCACCGAGGATCCTGAACGCCAGGTGGAAGCTTTGCGGCAGTTCCAGAAAGTCGCGGTCTTTACCGTGGCGCTGGCCGATTTGACCGAGAGATTGCCGTTGATGCGGGTCAGCGATCGACTGACGGACATCGCCGAACTCATCGTGCAGCGCTGCATCGACCTCGCGTGGCAGCAAATGACGCATGCCTACGGCACGCCGTACTGCGGCGAGCAAGACGATATGTTGCGTCCCGTGGTGGTTGCGGTTGCAGCCTACGGCAAGCTCGGCGGCTTGGAGCTCGGCTATGGGTCGGATCTGGACCTGGTGTTTCTGCACGACTCCAGCGGTTCGATTCAGCTGACTCGAGGCGAGCGTCCGCTCGACAACGGCATATTTTTCCTGCGGCTCGGCCAGCGCATCGTGCATCTGCTCACCATGCATTCCGCCGCCGGCCGGCTCTATGAAGTCGATATGCGGCTGCGGCCGAACGGTAAGGGCGGATTTCTGATGACGGGCATTGGCGCCTTTGAGCGCTATCAGCAAACAGACGCGTGGACTTGGGAACACCAAGCACTGCTGCGGGCCCGAGCAGTGGCGGGCGATACGGGGCTTTGCGCCCAATTCGAAGCGGTCAGACGCCGTATCCTGACGCTCGCGGTGCGCCGCGACACGCTGCGCTCGGACGTGAGCGATATGCGCCTGCGGATGCGCCGCGAGCTGTCGCGCTCCAAGTCAGGTCAATTTGATATCAAGCAGGATGCGGGCGGGATCGCCGACATCGAGTTTTTGGTGCAGTACTGGGTGCTGGCGGCCGCTGCCGGTCATCCGGAGCTATTGACCTACACCGACAACATTCGCCAGCTGGAAGGATTGGCCAGCGTGGGGATCGTGGACGGCGAGACGGCCGAGTGGTTGAAGCACGCTTACATTGGCTATCGCACGGTGCTGCATCGTCTGACGTTGGAGGGGGACGGCGAGCGCGTCGTGGCCAACGCACCCCATGTGCAAACTCGCGCGCGGATCAAAGCGATTTGGCAGAGCGTGTTTGAATAGAGCAAAATCTCATCGATGCTGAGCGCC
>JAXDQN010000581.1:0-6967 GCA_034667865.1 Gammaproteobacteria bacterium | reverse complement strand
AAAGTGCATCACGAGCCCGATGGCAATTTTCCCAACGGCATTCCGAATCCCATGATCGAGGAGAATCGCGCTCCCACGGCCGCCGCGATTCGCGCGCACGGGGCGGACTTCGGCATTGCCTGGGACGGCGATTTCGACCGCTGTTTCCTGTTCGATGAGAAGGGCGGCTTCATCGAGGGCTATTACATCGTCGGATTGCTGGCATCCGCGCTGCTGCGGGGCCAGCCAGGCGGCAAAGTGGTGCACGATCCACGCCTCACTTGGAACACCATCGAGATCGTCAAGGCCGCCGGCGGCGCAGCGGTATTGTGCAAATCGGGACATGCCTTTATCAAGCAGCGCATGCGCGAGGTCGATGGCGTGTATGGCGGCGAAATGAGCGCGCACCATTACTTTCGACGTTTCGCCTATTGCGACAGCGGCATGATTCCCTGGCTGCTGATCGCGCAAATCCTGTCCGAGACTCCGCAGAAATTATCGGCGCTCGTGGATCAGCGTATTGCACTGTTCCCGGTGAGCGGCGAATTGAACTACCGAGTTCCCGATTCGAAAGCGGCGATCGCCGCGGTCGAGCAGCGCTATGCGAAGGAAGCTGAGGTCGTGGATCGCACCGATGGCGTGTCATTCGAATTTCCCACTTGGCGCTTCAATTTGCGCACATCGAACACCGAACCGCTGATTCGGCTGAATGTCGAGGCGCGCGGGTCGGTGGCGCTGATGCACTCCAAGACCGAGGAAGTCTTGAGCCTGCTGAAATCCCAGGGCGCCGTGGCCGCGGATCACTGAGTAACTGTCTTGTCCGCACACCCCAGGCTCAGCATCGTCATTCCGGTTTTCAACGAGGAGGCGGTGCTGCCCACCTTGTTCGGACGGCTGTATCCGGCGCTGGACGCATTGAGCGTTTCCTACGAAATCGTCTTCGTCAATGACGGCAGCCGCGATAA
Source organism: Gammaproteobacteria bacterium (assembly GCA_034667865.1). Lineage (GTDB taxonomy): Bacteria > Pseudomonadota > Gammaproteobacteria > Steroidobacterales > Steroidobacteraceae > Bog-1198. Next base: position 6,023 of record JAXDQN010000581.1, on the reverse strand, counting down.
GTCGGTGGCTTTGCTGCGCCAGCAATTTTCGCAGCGCCCCGAAGTTACGCGCGTGGTGCTGTTTCATGCCAATTTCGGCCAGCACTCGGCCGTCATGGCGGGTCTCGCGTACGCGCGCGGCGATTACGTGGTGACCTTGGACGCGGACCTGCAGAATCCGCCCGAAGAAATCGGCAAGCTGCTGCAAAAGTTGGACGAAGGCTACGACTATGTCGGCACGATCCGTCAACAGCGGCAGGATTCGCTATGGCGGCGCTACTTCTCCAAGCTGATCAATGAGATTCGCGAGCGCATAACGCCGGTGCGCATCACCGATCAGGGTTGCATGATGCGCGGCTATGCACGCTCGGTGGTGACCGCGCTGAACCAGACCCGCGAAGTGAATACCTTCATTCCGGCGCTGGCAGCGCTGTATGCGATGAAGCCGATCGAAGTGGATATCGCGCATGAGGAGCGCTTTGCGGGGCGTTCCAAGTATTCCATGTACAGTTTGATCCGCCTAAATTTTGACCTCATTACCGGCTTTTCGGTCGTGCCGCTGCAGTTGTTTTCCATGATCGGCATGGCCGTGTCGCTGCTGTCGGCGGTGTTCTTCGTGGTCATCATCGTGCGCCGCATCCTGTTCGGCTCCGAGGCAGAAGGATTATTCACCCTGTTCGGCATCGTGTTCTTCTTCTTGGGTTTGGCGCTGTTCGGCATCGGCTTGCTGGGTGAATACGTGGGGCGCATTTACGCGCAGGTGCGCGAGCGGCCGCGTTACATCGTCGAGGCTGTGTTGGAACAGGATGGCGATCCCAATCGGGCGATGCCGGGCATGATCATGTCGCGGCGGGTCACGGATCCTTCGTAAATGACCACGGCCGTGGTGTTCGCCTACAGCGAAGTCGGCGTTCGCTGCGTGCGAGAATTGCTGGCGCAGGGTGTGAAGGTGCCCTTGCTGTTCACGCACACCGATGATCCCAATGAGCATCAATGGTTCGGCAGTGTGCTGGAACTCGCGCGGGAATACGGCATCCATGCCGTCACACCCGAATCACCCAACACGCCGGAGTGGCTTGACTTGGGCGCTGCTGAAAAGCCCGACTTTGTGTTTTCCTTCTATTATCGCTACATGCTCGATGTTAAGTGGCTGCAGTTGCCACGCTGCGGCGCACTCAATATGCATGGCTCGTTGCTGCCGAAATACCGCGGCCGGGCGCCGGTGCATTGGGCCATCATCCAGGGTGAGACCGAGACGGGCGCCAGTCTGCACTACATGCTGGAAAAGCCCGACGCGGGCGCCTTGATCGACCAGCAACCGGTGGCGATCTTGGAAAATGACGATGCACTGCAAGTCTCGGTGAAAGTCGCAGCCGCGGCCGAGCAGGTGCTGCGGCGCAGCCTGCCTGCGCTGATTGCGGGCACAGCAGCGGCCCGACCCTTGGATTTGTCTCAGGGGACCTATTTTGGCCGGCGTCGGCCCGAGGACGGACGCATCAATTGGCGGCTCAGCGCCCGATCCGTGCATGATTTGGTGCGCGCCGTGGCGCCGCCGTTTCCCGGCGCATTCACCGATATCGGCGGCCTCAGGCTGGGTGTGCACCAAACCCAAGTCGACCGACAAGCCGTACAATTCGCAGGCCAGGCGCCTTGTCTTTATGCTGCCGAGGGCCAGTGGTACGCCGACTGTATCGACGGCCGGCGCCTTAAGATTTTGCAATTGACAGTCAATGGACAGCCCGTGGCCCACAATACCGTCCCTGCGGCGTTGTCGAAGCAGCCGCTGGCGCTGGCATAGGCGAAACAAAGAGGTCTATTTTGAAAAACGTTCTCATTCTCGGGGTCAATGGATTCATCGGCCATCACCTGAGCAAGTACATCCTCGCCCATACCGATTGGCACATCTACGGCATGGACCTGCAGTCCGAAAGGGTCAGCACCTTGCTGTCCAATCCGCGCTTCCACTTCGTCGAGGGCGACATCACCATCAATCTCGAATGGGTGGAATACCACGTGCGCAAGTGCGATGTGGTGCTGCCCTTGGTGGCCATTGCCACGCCGGCCACCTACGTGCGCGAGCCGCTGCGGGTATTCGAATTGGACTTCGAGGCGAACCTGCCCATCATTCGTCATTGCGTGAAGTACAAAAAGCGCGTGGTGTTCCCCTCGACCTCTGAAGTGTACGGGGCCAGCCGCGACAAGGAATTCGATCCGGAAACCTCCGAATTGGTGCTCGGACCCATTCACAAGCAACGCTGGATCTACTCCTGCGTGAAACAGTTGCTGGATCGCATTATCTGGGCCTATGGACAGCAGGGGCTGCAATTCACACTGTTCCGTCCCTTCAATTGGATTGGCTCCGGCTTAGACAGCATGGACGATCCGAAAGAGGGTAGTTCCCGGGTGCTGACCCAGTTCCTGGGACACATCGTGCGTGGCGAGCCGATCAAACTGGTCGACGGCGGCACGCAAACGCGTGCTTTCACCTATATCGACGATGCCGTGGAGTGTCTGACCACCGTCATCGACAATCCGGCGGGCATCGCCGACGGCAAGATCTACAACATCGGCAATCCAGACAATTCCTATTCGATCCGGCAATTGGCCGAAATGATGTTGGAGATCGCGCTGTCGCGACCCGAATATGCGCCGACCGCCCGCAATACCAAATTGATCGATATCTCCGCGCTCGATTACTACGGCAAGGGCTATGCCGACATTCCAGCACGCAAGCCGTCGATCAAGAACACCACCGCGGAGTTGGGCTGGACGCCGAAGACCGATATGCGGGCGGCGCTAAAAGGCATTTTCGATTCCTACGCGCACGCGCTGCCCTCCGCCTCCGCCTTGCTGTCGCGCGATGCTTGAGAGTACGCACATCGGCCTCAAGGTCGATGTGGATACGTTGCGGGGAACGCGCGAGGGAGTGCCGCGGCTTGCGGCGCTGCTAAAAAGCTTAGGTATAGGCGCGACATTCTATTTTTCGGTGGGTCCGGACAATACCGGTCGGGCAATGCGCCGCGTGTTTCGCAAGGGTTTTGCGCAAAAAGTCGCGCGTACCTCGGTGCTCAAGCACTACGGACTGAAAACTCTGCTGTATGGCGTGCTGTTGCCGGGGCCGCACATCGGCCGTGCGGGCGGCGATGAGATGCGACGCGTGCGGGATGCCGGGTTCGAGGTCGGATTGCACACCTTCGATCATGTGCGCTGGCAGGACTATGTCGCCGATGCCACGCCTGAGTGGACGCGAATCGAGTTCGAGCGTGGCATGAATGCCTTCAAGCAGGTGTTCGGCCACTATCCAAAATCGTATGCCGCGGCGGGCTGGCAGATTAATTCCACAGCATTGGGGCTCGAGGCCGAATACGGCCTGGACTATGCCAGCGATACGCGGGGTCGCGCGCCGTTTTGGCCGCTGCTGGACGGCAGACCCAGTTCCTGTCCGCAGTTGCCGACGACGCTGCCGACCTTCGATGAGCTACTGGGGCGGGACGGCATAGATGACACCAATATTGCGGACGCCCTGTACCGGGCATCCGAGCCGGACGGCTTGAAGCTGCAAGTGTTTACCCTACATGCCGAACTCGAGGGCCTGCTGCTGCTGACGGCCTTCGAGCAGCTGCTGCGAAAGTGGCAAGCCGCAGGCGCCAAGATCACCGGCATGCAGGCCATCCACCAACAAAGCTTGCTGCGGCAGCTCCCGCAGCAAACGGTGGCGATGGGCACGGTGCCGGGCCGGTCCGGGTTGTTGGCGGTGCAGCCGGTTGGGCCTGCGGCCGGCGCGTGACACCGCGCGCGCTGTACCTAGGACTGGCCGGGCTGGTCGTACTGGTCTGGCTGGGGCTTTTGGGCGCCCGACCGCTGTTTAATCCCGACGAAGGGCGCTACGCGGAAATTCCCCGCGAAATGCTGGTGCGAGGCGATTGGGTGATTCCGCACCTCAATGGCTTGGATTACATCGAAAAGCCGCCGCTGCAATACTGGGCCACGGCGCTGAGCTATGCAGTCTTTGGCGTCAGTCACTTTGCGGCGCGCTTGTACACCGCCTTGTCGGCTTTGGGCACGGTGTTGGCCATGGGATTGCTGGCGAGACGCTTGTGGAGCTGGGACGCGGGGTGGCGCGCCGCCGCCGTGCTCAGCGGGATGCTGCTGTTCCTGGTGCTGGGCCAATTGCTGACTCTGGATATGAGTTTGACGTTTTGGATGTCGCTCAGTTTGGCGGGCTTCGTGTTGGGGCAGACCGAAGCGGTCCGCGGTGCGCGCTGGATGCTGCTGGCGTGGGGAGCAGCGGCGCTGGCCGTTCTCAGCAAGGGATTGGTGGCGGCGGCCATTCCCGCCGCGGTGCTGGTTCTCTACAGCCTTGCGGCGCGCGACTTCAGTCCGTGGCGTCGCCTGCAATTGCGCTTTGGACTGCCGCTATTCCTTGCCATCACGGTGCCGTGGCATTGGCTGGCTGCGGCGCGGCTGAATGATTTCCTGCAATTCTTTTTTGTGCATGAGCATTTCGCCCGCTACCTCACGCCGGTGTCGGATCGCCAGGAGCCGTGGTGGTATTTCGGCGTGGTTTTTCTCGCAGGTACCGTGCCTTGGACTTTGTCGGCGGTGCGCGTGGTGGCGACCGGGTGGCGAACCGCTGCCGCGGCCAACAACTTCAACGTCAAATTGTTCTTGTGGATCTGGGTGATTTTCATCGGCGTGTTCTTTTCGTTGTCCGATTCGAAGCTCATTCCTTACATCCTGCCGCTCATGCCTGCGCTGGCCTTGCTGATCGCGGCACAGCCTGAGCCGGTGCTGAGACGCGATTTTAGGTGGACCGCGATGTTGACCTTGCTCGCGGGCTTAGGTTTGGGGGTGGCCAGCCTCAATTGGCCTGCGCTGCTCGGCGCTTCCGCCCGCAGCGCAGTGTTCCTGCCATTGGCAGCGCCTGCGCGGGAAGTGGCATTACTGCTGGTGCTGACCGCGGCGTTCGTCTTGATGCGGGCAAAGGGTGATAGCACCCGCGTCGGGGTGTTTTTGGGCGTGGGCTGGTGCTTGAGTGGCCTGCTGCTGGTCCGCGCCGCGGGAGCTGTTGCGCCGATCTACTCCGGCGTGGATCTGGCCGCGGCATTTCCCAGCGACGGCGGCAATGCGCCTTTGTACAGTGTGGCGACCTACGATCAGTCGCTGATGTTCTATTTGCGACGCACGGCGACGCTGGTCAGGTATCGTGGCGAACTCGACTACGGACTGAATCGCGCCCCAGAGCGCGAGATCAAAGAACTGGATGAGTTCATCGGCATTTGGTCAGCGCAATCGCAGGCGTTTGCGGTAATGGAGAACGGCATGTATGACGAATTAACCCGCCGCGGCGTCGCCATGCGCGTGGTGGGACGCAACTTCGGCAAGGTACTGGTGGCGCGAACATGAGCCTCATGACATGGGTGTTGATCTTGGCCGGCGTGGCGCTGAATGCGGCTGCGCAGTTGTTGCTGAAAAGTGCCACTAGGCCGTTGGGACAATTCACCACCTTCAATGCGGATATCTTGGGCAGCAGCATTGCGATTCTGTTCAAAAGCCCACCGTTTTGGAGCGGCATGGTTTGTTACGGCGCGAGTTTGTGCGTGTGGCTGGCGGCCTTGTCGAAAGCGCCCGTGAGCACAGCCTATCCCATGCTGTCCTTGGGCTATGTGGTGGTCGCCGTCGTGTCGGTCGCCTGGCTGGGCGAGAGCATGACGCCGGTTAAAATCGCGGGAATTGCATTGATCTGCTTAGGCGTTGTGCTGCTCACCCGGAGTTCCGTATGAAGCCGTTTTTACCCTTTGCGCGACCTTCGATCGACGCGGACAGCATCGCCGCCGTTGGCGAGGTGTTGCGCTCGGGTCAGCTTGCGAGCGGCCCCAAGGTGACGGAGTTCGAGGCGGCGCTGGCCGCGTATGTGGGCGGCGCGCGGCAGGTGCGAGTCATGACCTCAGCCACGGCGGGACTGGAGATGTCACTGGAAGTCGCCGGCATCGGTCCGGGCGACGAAGTGATCGTGCCGGCCATGAGTTTTGCCGCAAGCGCCA
>JAXDQN010000580.1:0-7567 GCA_034667865.1 Gammaproteobacteria bacterium | reverse complement strand
CTATCGAAACGACAGTAGATCCACCCTATCGATCCCGGGTGCCTTGCACTTACGGTGCACTTACGGTAAAAAAGTCACCAAGGATGAAAGCGCAAGTCATTGATTTTATGGTGCCGCAAAGAGGATTCGAACCCCTGACCCACGCATTACGAATGCGTTGCTCTACCAACTGAGCTATTGCGGCATGCCTTATGAAACGGGCGGCATTCTAACTCGCGGACTCGATCGAAGAAAGGCTGCTGCCCTGTCTGACCACCGAGCGCAAGGCCTTCGGGAGTGCGAAAATCACGTGTTCGGTGCGGCCGGACAGCTCTTCAGCCACTTCACCGCCCCATTGCCTTAGTTGCGCAATTACGCCTTGGACCAGGATTTCGGGTGCCGAGGCGCCGGCGGTGACGCCGACGGCGTTAACCCCGTCGAACCACTCGCGCTTCAAATCCTCAGGCCCGTCGACCAGATAGCCCGGTTTGACGTTCTTGTCCGCCATTTCACGCAGGCGGTTGGAATTCGAGCTGGACTTCGATCCGACCACGACGAGCACGTCGCACCGGCCGATCAAATCCTTGACGGCGTCCTGGCGATTCTGTGTGGCATAGCAAATGTCTTCTTTGACGGGCGCTTTTAGATCTGGGAATCGATTGCGCAACGCATCGACAATCGAGGCCGTGTCATCCACGGAAAGCGTGGTCTGAGTGACGAAGGCGACGTGCTTCGGATTGCGCACTTGCAGCGCCGCCACATCCTCCACCGTCTGCACCAAGTAGATTGCGCCACCGAGGGTCGCATCGAATTGGCCAATCGTACCCTCCACTTCAGGATGGCCCGCATGTCCGATCAGGAACACCTCGCGCGCTTCGCGTGCATAGCGGGTGATTTCCATGTGCACCTTGGTCACGAGCGGACAAGTCGCATCGAATACATTCAGCGATCGGCGCTGGGCTTCTTGCTGCACCACGCGCGGCACGCCATGCGCACTGAAAATTACAGTGGACGCATCCGGCACTTCGTTGAGTTCTTCGACGAACACGGCACCGATGGTGCGCAGGCGGTCCACCACATACTTGTTGTGCACCACTTCGTGACGCACGTAAATCGGTGCGCCGAACAGAGCCACCGCGCGCTCGACGATGTCGATGGCGCGATCCACTCCGGCACAGAAACCACGGGGATTGGCGAGTAAAATTTGCATTAGTTTTTCCGTTTACCTTCCATTAAGGCATCCAGTAAGAGACAGGCCGCACCCACCGTGATAGCCGAATCGGCCACATTGAAGGCAGGAAAATACGCCCGATCCCAGTGAAAGTGAATGAAATCGACCACGAAGCCTAAGCGGATGCGGTCAATTACATTGCCGACCGCCCCGCCGAGCACCAAAGCCAAGCCGCAGGCTAGAAGTTTGTGCGCTGTGCGCGGCAATCGCGCCAGCCAAATGATTATCCCGATACTGACTGTGACCGCCAGACCAATGAATACCCAACGCTGCCAGCCGGACGCCGAGGCCAGAAAGCTGAATGCCGCGCCGACGTTGTGCATGCACGTGATGTCGAGAACCGGCAGTATACGAATGAACTCAAACTCGCCGAAATGAGCCGCAATGTAGCTCTTGCTGATCTGGTCGAGCACCACCACCAAGACCGACAAGATCAGCCAGGATGCGGCGCTCCCCGCGCGTTCCTGCGCTACGACGTTCGCGTTCATGCGAAGTGCCGCTCCTCACCCGGACCATCGACGTTGCTGACGCAACGCGCGCAGATTTCCGGATGCTTGGGACTGCCGCCCACGTCCGCCCGCAACTGATAGCAACGAATGCATTTGGTGTTGGTGCTGGGCTTCACCTCGATCCACACACCCTCCTCTCCCACCTTCGACGCGGTTTCGGGCGGCGATTCGGTGGCGACGACCTTGGCGTAGCTGGTGATGAGCAGAAATCTCAATTCATCGCCGAGTACCGCATAGCGTGCGGCCAGCGCCTCGGGAGCGAACACCGTGATTTCGGCTTCCAACGAGGAACCGATGATGCCGGCGGCACGGAAACGCTCCAGCTCACGCGACACATTGGTCTTCAACGCGATCAGAGCCGCCCAATCTAGCGTCGGCACGCGCTCGGCTCCGGTAGGAAATTGGTGCCAGACATTCAAGAATACCGATTCGTTCGGCTTCTGAGGCAAGTAGCCCCAAGCCTCTTCGGCGGTGAAACTCAAGATCGGCGCCAGCCAGCGCACCATGGCCTGCGCCACATGATACACAGCGGTTTGCGCCGAATGCCGCGGCTTGCTGTCGGTAGCGGTGGTGTACAGGCGATCCTTGATGATGTCGAGATAGAAGCCGCCGAGTTCGACCACACAGAAGTTGTGAATTTCCTGATAGATGTCGTGAAATTCGTAATTTCGATACGCAGTCACGACATCGTTCTGCAGCGCGAAAGTCTTGGACACTGCCCATTGGTCGATGGCCACCAGATCGTCGAAGGGCACCGCATGCTGCGGATCGAATCCCTGCAGATTACCGAGCAGGAAGCGCAGCGTGTTGCGCATGCGCCGGTAGGAATCCGCCATGCGCTTGAAGATCTCATCCGATACGCTCATTTCATTGGCGTAGTCGGTGGCAGCGACCCAGAGGCGAATGACATCGGCACCCAAGGTGCTGGTGAGTTTTTGCGGCGCGAGAATATTGCCAAGTGACTTCGACATCTTGCGGCCGGCCTCATCGACCGTGAAGCCATGGGTCAGCACACCGCGATACGGCGCGCGGCCGTGCATGGCGACCGAAGTCATCAAGGAGCTCTGAAACCAGCCGCGATGCTGGTCCGAACCCTCCAGATATAAATCACCGGGCGTGGTGATCTCGGGACGCATTTGCGACACGCAATGGTGAGCGACGCCGGAGTCAAACCACACGTCCATGACATCGGTGGATTTTTCGTACTTGTCCGCGTCGCCGCCCAACACGGACGCCGGCTCAAGATCGAACCAGGCATCGATGCCGTCGCGCTCCACCAATTTGGCAACTTCCTCGATGATCTCGTGGGTGCGCGGATGCAATTCGCCGGACACTTTGTCGACGAACAAGGGTATGGGGACGCCCCAGGTTCGTTGTCGCGAGACACACCAGTCAGGACGGCCCGCCACCATGCCATGGATGCGCTGCTCGCCCCACACCGGCATCCAGTCCACATGCGTAATCGCTTCGAGCGCCGCCTTGCGCAATCCTGCCTGCTCCATGCTGATGAACCACTGCGGCGTTGCGCGGAAAATCACCGGCGTCTTGTGGCGCCAGCAGTGCGGATAGGAATGGTGATAGGGAAGGTCCTTGAGCAATCGACCGTTTTCGATCAGCACCTTGATCACATGGGCGTTCGAGTCGAACACCTGCTCACCGGCAAAAATCGGCGTGGAAGGCAGGAAGCGCCCGTCGCCTCCCACCGGATTGTCGACTTCCAGGTTATAGCGCCGGCCGACGATATAGTCATCGAGTCCATGGCCGGGCGAGGTATGCACCGCGCCCGTGCCCGCGTCCAACGTCACGTGATCACCCAAGATCACGGGCACTTGCCGATCATAAAAAGGATGCTGCAAGCCTACGTGTTCCAACGCCTCGCCCTTAGCCGTTCCCAAGGTGACCCACGAAGTGACGCCCAACGTGCTCATGACGGCATTTACCAGTTCGGCTGCGAGGATCAAGCGTTCGCGCCCATCACCCACGTCAAACTCGATCAGCGCGTATTCGAATTGCGGATGCAGCGCCACTCCGCGATTTGCGGGCAGCGTCCACGGCGTCGTGGTCCAGATGGCCAGCGAGGTCGGCAAGGCGTCGTTTGCAACAGCGAAGCGCGTCGACAGATCCGGCTTGTCCAACACTTCGAAGCGCACGTACACGCTGGGCGAGGTTTTATCCTCGTACTCGACTTCCGCCTCGGCCAGCGCCGAGCGGCAATTCAAGCACCAGTGCACCGGTTTATAGCCCTTATACAAGTGCCCGTTCTTGATGATGTGCGAGAACGCGCGCAGCTGCTCCGCCTCGTACTGCGGCATCATGGTCATGTACGGATGATCCCAATCGCCGAGCATGCCTAAGCGCTTGAAATCCACGCGCTGCGAATCGACTTGCTTGTGCGCATAGGCGCGGCAAGCGGCGCGAAATGCCTTGGCGTCGATCTTCTGCCCAACTCGGCCGTGGGTTTTCTCCACCTGCATTTCGATCGGTAATCCGTGGCAATCCCAGCCCGGCACGTAGGGCGCGTCATAGCCGTCCAAAGTGCGCGACTTCAAAATGATGTCTTTGAGAATCTTGTTGACCGCGTGGCCCAAGTGAATGGCGCCGTTCGCATACGGCGGTCCGTCGGTCAGAATGAAAGTCGGACGACCCTTGGCGGCCGCGCGGATCTTTTGATACAGACCCTCGCGCTCCCAAGTCGCCAGCATCACTGGCTCGCGGTTCGCCAGATCGCCCTTCATCGGGAAATTCGTGGACGGTAGATTTATCGTACTTTTGTAATCAGCCACACTTCACCTTCGACAACACCTCGCGCGCATTCGCCGCGTCAATATTCATTTGCGCCATCATCAAGTCGAGCGAATCGAACTTCGCTTCGTCGCGTAGTTTCGCAACGAATTCCACGTCGATCTCGCGGCCATACAAGTCGCCGGCGAAATCGAACACATGCACTTCCAGCAATACTTCTTTGCCACCCACCGTGGGCCGTGTGCCCAAGCTGGCGACGGCCGGCATGGGGCCGTTGCCGACGCCGCGCACCATTACCGCCAGAATCCCGCACACCGGCGACTTGCGCCGCATCAGCCGCAAATTCGCGGTGGGGAATCCCAGCGTGCGGCCCAATGCATTGCCGCGGATGACCTGTCCCAGCATACGGTAAGGCCGGCCCAACAGTCGCGAGGCGCCGCCAAAATCAGCGCAGCCCAATCGCTCACGCACCGCGGTGCTGCTGACCCGAACGCCGTCGAATACGAACGGCTCGATACGCTCTACGCCAAACCCATGCGCACCGCCCGCGTCACGCAAGGTGTCAATCGTGCCGCCGGCGTTAGCGCCATAGCGAAAATCGTTGCCCACCACGACGTGCTTCACGCCGAGGCCTGCGACCATCAACTCATCCACAAAGCGCTGCGGCGTCATGGCGCGCATGCGTTCGTCGAAGCGCAAGGTGACCAGTCGATCGACGCCCTGTGCTTGCAGCGCCAGGTATTTTTCGCGCCAGCGAGTCAGGCGGGGCGGCGCCCCAGCCGGGTCGATGAACTCCTTGGAACTGGGCTCAAATACTAGGACCGTGGCGGCCGCGCCTAATTCCGCGGCCCGGGCTTTAACCACCCCGATCATGTGCTGGTGGCCCAAATGCACACCATCGTAGTTACCCACGGTGAGCACGCAGCCCCGATGGCGCTGCGACAGGTTATGCAGACCGCGAACTAGTTGCATGGCGAAAAGCCTGATTATACTCAGGTTTCTACCTGACGGACCACCGCCGGGCCGCCAATTCAATTGACATTCCGCGCCTCTGTCGGCAAGATGCGCGGCTCGGTTTTCAAGGAGTTTGCGCTTTGGCGAATACGAAATCTGCTGAAAAAGCTGCCCGCCAGTCCACGGTGCATCGCGCCCGTAATGACGGCCTGACCTCGCAGCTGCGCAGCGCCATCCGCAAGGCGACGGCGGCGGTCAAAATTGGCAAGCATGCCGAAGCCGAGACGGCTCTGGCCGAGGCCACACCGATCATCGACAGCATGGTCAACAAGGGCATCATTCACCGCAATAAGGCCGCTCGCCACAAGAGCCGCCTGACCAAGCAAGTTCGCGCACTCGCGAAATAGCCTGAAGTTTTACGTTGCAGATAAAAGCCGGCTTTCAGCCGGCTTTTTTATTCGCTCAACTGTTCGGCAAGCGCCGCTTCGCGCTCGCGTGTCGCCGCTCGTGGGTGTTCTTCGAGATAGCGCATGACCGACTGCTTCAGCTCCTCGGTGCCTGCGCCGGTGGCGCCCGAAATCATCAGTACCGGCCCCTTCCAGCGTAGGCGCCGCACGATATCCTTGGCGCGCTTCTGCGCTTCCTTCGGCTCCAGCAAGTCGATCTTGTTGATCAGCAGCCAGCGCTCTTTCTTGGCCAGGTCCGCCGCGAATTTTTTCAACTCCGCCACGATGGTGCGCGCGTCCTTGACCGGATCAGCGTCGGGGTCGGGCGGCGCAATGTCGATGAGGTGCAATAGCACCCGCGTTCGTTGCAGATGCTTCAAGAAGCGGATGCCGAGGCCCGCACCATCCGCAGCGCCTTCGATCAAACCCGGAATGTCGGCCATCACGAAACTGCGCCCCAGGCCCGCCGAAACAACGCCCAAGTTCGGGTGCAGGGTCGTGAAAGGATAGTCCGCCACTTTCGGTCGCGCGGCGGAAACGGCGCGAATCAGCGTGGATTTGCCGGCATTCGGCAGCCCCAACAAGCCGACATCGGCAATCAACTTGAGCTCGAGCGCCAATTCGCGCTTCTCGCCCGGTAGCCCGAGGCCGGACTTACGCGGCGTGCGATTGGTGCTGGACTTAAAACGCCTATTTCCCCAACCGCCCTTGCCGCCTTTGGCCACCAACAGTGCCTGACCTTCGAGGGTCAGATCCCCCAAGGTTTCCCCCGTGTCGATGTCGTTAACGGTGGTACCGACCGGCACCGTCACATAGATGTCATCTCCGCCATGACCGGTGCAGTCATTGCCGCTGCCGGGCTGGCCGTTTTGACCCTTGTAGGTGCGCGAAATGCGAAAGTCCGCCAGCGTGTTCATGCCCTCGACGGCTTTCAAGTACACGTTGCCGCCGAGCCCGCCGTCGCCGCCATCCGGTCCGCCGAAGGGCACGAACTTCTCGCGGCGAAAGCTCACGCAGCCGCGGCCGCCGTTGCCGGCGTGGACTTTGAGCTTGGCTTCATCGACGAATTTCATAGCGGTGCAACTTTAGAATACGCATTAAAAAAGGGGGCTCGGTTACCCTGCCCCCTTTAGATTTCGCTGGCGAGTGTGTCGCCTGAAGCGCTACTTCGCGACCACGTTGACGTAGGTGTGTTGAGCCTCGCCCTTGACCCTGAATTCCACAGTGCCGTGCGCCTTCGCGAACAAGGTGTGATCAGTGCCCATGCCGACGTTCACGCCGGCCCGGTAGGTGGTGCCGCGCTGACGGATCAAAATGTTGCCCGCGAGCACATCCTCACCGCCAAACTTCTTTACGCCCAATCGCTTGGAGTGGGAATCGCGGCCGTTACGAGTACTGCCGCCTGCTTTTTTGTGTGCCATGTTGAAACTCTCCGAACTTAGGCAACGATCGATGTGATTTTCACATCGGTGTAAGGCTGCCGGTGGGTACCTTCACGCTTGTAGTGCTTACGACGGCGGAATTTGACAATGCGAACCTTATCGCCCTTGCCGTGCTTCTCGATCGTCGCAACCACCTTGGCGGTGCCGACATAAGGCGCGCCGATGGTGACCGAGGAACCGGCACCGACCAACAACACCTGATTAAACTCAACGCTGGCGCCCTGGTCTGCGTCGAGCTTCTCGATACGCACCACGGCACCTTCT
>JAXDQN010000579.1:0-4859 GCA_034667865.1 Gammaproteobacteria bacterium | reverse complement strand
CATCTTAGGGTTAGAGAGCAACCCCTTTAAAGCCATGTATCCGGTTGCGTGGGTTCGCATGATGCACGGGCTCGGTCCCCTATATGGCTTCGTCTTAGGCCTCATCGCGGTCGAATTCACCCTCATGGCGGTGTTGCGCAAGCTTGCAGTCTGGGGCGTGGTCGTCACCGCGCTCGACATGTTTGCCGTGCTATCGGTCTTCAGCGTTCTCGGCGGCGCCCTCTACGAACGGCGCCATGAAATGGAGCTCGACACCTGGATCTCACCTGAGCAGGACGCTGAGCGCAAGCGCAAGGCCGACTTGCGCCTGAACGACAAGCTCGTGACCGAAGCCTATGGCCTCATGCGCGCCGATGCTCATGTAAAGAGCTGGGAGCTGATGCAAAACTGGATCGCCTCCCGGGGCAACGAACCGCACGACATCGGTTGGCTGTGCGAGCGTGTCGCCAGTTGGGGCGATCCGCGCTACGTCACCCGCTTCACCGAGGAGCATATCGAGCGGCTCGTAGCCCTCAAGAAGAATAGCGAAGCACTGGCTGTTCTCACCAAGCGCTTAGACCTCGATCCCAAATTTCGGCCTAAGACTTCGGCCGACACCTTGTCGCTGGCGCAGTTGGCCGCGCGCGGCGGCGGCGCTCCACGCGTGGCGCGGGCTTTGCTCAGCGACTTCTCCACCCGCTTTCCCGGCGACCCACGGGTGAGCATCGCCGATGCGTTGGCCCAGCATTTAGCGTGAGTTCTGCACTAACGGAGTGCATCGCTCGCATATGTCTCCTAGGTGATTGCGGCTGTGCAGGCCGCAGTACATGATTGGGCAATCGCACCGCCGCTGGAGGGAGACTTGGGCAACAGACCGTACGATGAAATGTACGGCGGCGCCGACGGCACCGCTGGCCGCGCGCACTATCTGCGCTACACCGAGTGGCTCAACGAGCAGCCCGCCGAGCTTCTAGCCCAGAAGCGCGCCGAGGCCGACGCCCTATTCCATCGGGTCGGCATCACCTTTGCCGTCTACGGGCAGGAGGAAGGTGCCGAACGCCTGATTCCCTTCGACATCGTCCCACGCGTCCTGCCGCCGGAAGAATGGGTGCGGCTGGAAGCCGGCTTGAAACAGCGGGTACGCGCGCTGAACGCCTTCATCCACGATATCTACCACGAGCAGCAGATCCTAAACGCGGGTGTCATCCCACCCGAGCAAGTCCTGTGTAATTCCCAGTATCGCCCCGAGATGCAAGGGGTAGATGTCCCCGGCGGCATTTACGCGCACATCGCCGGCATCGACATCGTGCGCGACGACGCCGGCGAATTCCGCGTGCTGGAAGACAACCTGCGCGTGCCCTCCGGCGTGTCGTACATGCTCGAGAACCGCAAAATGATGATGCGGCTGTTCCCCGAACTCTTCTCCCAACATCGCATCGCACCCATCGATCACTATCCCGATGTGCTGCTCGACAATTTGCGCAGCGTCGCGCCCACCGGCGTCTCCGACCCCACCGTGGTGCTCCTCACTGCCGGAGCCCACAACAGCGCCTATTTCGAGCACGCCTTCCTCGCACAGCAAATGGGCATCGAACTGGTCGAGGGCCAAGACCTCTTCGTCCGTGACGAAGCGGTATTCATGCGCACCACCCAGGGCCCGCAGCGCGTCGATGTCATCTATCGGCGCATCGACGATGACTTCATGGACCCCTTGGTGTTCCGCCCTGACTCCATGCTGGGGGTACCGGGGCTCTTGACCGCCTATCGCGCGGGTCGCATCACCATCGCCAATGCCATCGGCACCGGCGTCGCGGACGATAAGTCCATCTACCCCTACGTGCCCGAGATGATCCGCTTCTACCTCGGCCAATCGCCGATCATCGGCAATGTGCACACCTGGATCCTGCGCAAGAAAGAAGACCAGGCCTACGTGCTTGCCCATCTGCCGGAGCTGGTCGTCAAGGAAGTTCATGGCGCGGGCGGCTACGGCATGCTCATCGGTCCCTGTTCCACGAAGGCAGAGATCGAAGCCTTTCGCCAGCAAATCATCGCCACGCCCGAGCGCTACATCGCGCAGCCCACCTTGGCGCTGTCCACCTGCCCCACCTTCGCCGAGCGCGGCATCGCGCCCCGGCATATCGACCTGCGACCCTTCGTGCTCTCCGGCCGCGATGTCACCATCGTGCCTGGCGGCCTGACTCGCGTGGCGTTGCGCGAAGGCTCCCTGGTGGTCAACTCCTCGCAAGGGGGCGGCACCAAGGACACCTGGGTGCTGGAGTCCTAAGTGCTCAGCCGCACCGCCGATCATTTATATTGGATGTCACGCTACATCGAGCGCGCCGAAAGCCTCGCGCGCCTGGTCGACGCGCACTACCGCATGTCGTTGCTGCCGCATTCCGGCGAAACACTGGCGCAATCGCTGACGGCCACCATGACGGCCTTGCATATGGAAGAAGCCTATAAGGAACGTCACAAGGCCGTCGAGCCGCGACTGGTGTTTGAATTTGTCAGTCTCGATCGCGATTTTAGCGGCAGCATCGTCAGCTGCCTAAGGTCAGCGCGCGAGAACGCCCGCGCGGTGCGTGGCTCGCTCACCTCGGAACTGTGGGAGACATTGAATTCCACCTGGCTCGACGCCCGCTCGCAAACCCTGCGTCGCTCATCCGCGCCCGACATCGGTCAGTACGTCGAATGGGTCAAGGAACGTTCGCACCTCACCCGCGGCGTCACCATTGGCACCATGATGCGCGATGAGGCCTTTCACTTCATCCGCATCGGCACTTTTCTCGAGCGCGGCGACAGCACGGCGCGCATTCTCACCGCCCACCAGAACGACCTTCTCCCCGGTGCCGACGCCGGCGGCGTACCGGACCCGTATCAGTGGAGCGTGCTGCTGCGTGCCTTGTCGGCGTTTGAAATCTATCGCCGCGTCTATCGTGACGTGATCACCCCTTACAAGGTGGCGCAGATGCTCATCCTGCGCGACGATATGCCGCGCTCGCTGATCCGCTGCTGCAAGGAGGTGTACGGCAACTTGAAATCGGTCGCCAACGAGCACTCCGCCGAGACCGAGCGGCGCGCCGGTGAAATGCACGCCA
Source organism: Gammaproteobacteria bacterium (assembly GCA_034667865.1). Taxonomy (GTDB): domain Bacteria; phylum Pseudomonadota; class Gammaproteobacteria; order Steroidobacterales; family Steroidobacteraceae; genus Bog-1198. The sequence continues at coordinate 1,782 of JAXDQN010000579.1, read as the reverse complement.
TGCTGCACTTCACCCGCATGGAAGAGCTTTTCTTGAGCGGCGTACCGCAATTTCTCGAACGATTTCTGGCGAAGCTGCGCGATCTAGGCGAGCGCATTGCATCCGACTTCTTGGTTCCCCCGGCGGAGGCGTAAACCCTATGCATATGCACATCCGGCACGAAACCCGCTACCGCTACGAGCGACCGGTAAAATACTCGGTGCAAAGTCTGCATCTCACGCCGCGCCGTGATTTGAGTCAGCGCGCGTTGGCTTGGAACATCACCTCACCCGGCCGCCGCCTCGAACAAGTCGACGCCTATGGCAACATCTCGCACCTGCTCACCATTGAAGAGCCGCATCGCGAAATTCAAATCGTGGTGCACGGCGTGGTCGAAACCGCGGACATCGAAGGACGCCAGGACGATGGCACGCTCTCGCCGCTGGCCTACCTCGCCCCCACCAAGCTCACCACCCCGAACGATGATCTGAAGGCCTTTGCGCAATGCACCTTGGCCGCCATCAGCGATCCGCGCGCTCGCGCGCAGGCGCTGGCCGACGCGGTGTTCGACGCCGTGAAATACAAATCCGGCAGCAGCGACGTCGCCGACACCGCGGCGGTGGCCTTCAAGAGCGGCGAAGGCGTCTGTCAGGATCAGGCCCATGTCTACATCGCCTCTGCACGCGCCGTCGGCATACCCGCGCGCTACGTCAGCGGGTACCTGTACACCGGCGATCAAAGCGAGGCTGCCAGCCACGCCTGGGTGGACGTGTGGCTGGGCACTGAAACGGGGTGGCAGAGCCTGGATGTCACGCACAAGCGACCTGCGGTGCGCACCTACTGCCGCCTGGCGGTGGGGCGGGACTACCTGGACGCCGCGCCCGTGCGCGGCGTTCGCCACGGCGGCGGCGGCGAAAAAATGGAAGCCAACGTCATGGTAGCGGAGTCTGCTCGACAGCAGCAGTAACCAAGTATAATTGGCGCATGACCTACTGCGTCGGCCTGCTAGTCGATACCGGGCTCGTGATGTTATCCGACTCTCGGACCAACGCCGGCGTCGATCAGATCAACACGTTCCGCAAGATGTCGACCTTCGTGCGTGCCGACGATCGCGTGCTGGTGCTCATGTCCGCCGGCAACCTGGCCATCACTCAAGCGGTGGTCAACCTGCTGCAAGAGAAACCCGAAGACCCCGCACTCGACGAACGCATCTTCCGCGCCACCAACATGTTCAACGCCGCGCGCGTGGTCGGCGACGCCCTGCGCGAAATTCATCAGCGCGATGCTGTAGACCTGAAAGAACACGGCCACGAATTCAACGGTACCTTCATCCTAGGCGGTCAGATCGCCGGTGAAGAGCCGCGGCTGTTCCACATTTACTCCGCTGGCAACTTCATCGAATCCTCCATCGACACACCCTATTTTCAGATCGGCGAATCGAAGTACGGCAAACCCATCATCGACCGCGTCATCACCCGCAGCAGCAGCCTTGCCCAAGCCGCCAAGTGTGCCCTGGTGTCGATGGACTCCACCATGCGCTCCAATCTGTCCGTCGGACCACCGCTGGATCTCGCCATCATTCGCCGCGATGAGTTCGCCCTGCACACCCACATCAGCCTCGACCTCGATAACGAGTATTTCAAGATGATCCGCACGCGCTGGAGCCATGCGCTGCAGGAAGTGTTCAGCGAGTTGCCGAATCCGGAATGGTAGTTCCTAAACGCTGCGCGTTGCGATCGCCGGTGAGATGGCGGCGGCGCGCCGGGCCGGCAGCAGCACCGCCAGCAGCCCCACGATCCAGAT
>JAXDQN010000578.1:0-3899 GCA_034667865.1 Gammaproteobacteria bacterium | reverse complement strand
CGATTCGGAGGGCCCTCCGTCAGTTAAATCTAGGGCCTGATCGCGCGCAAGCGAATGCTCGCCGTGAAGCTCTCGCCGGCGGCCACGGTCGGCATACTCGATGCATCGTTCGGCCGATTCAGCGCATTGCTGACGTGCGCCACCGGCTCGAAGCAAAACGCGTCGAGCCCGCGGCGGCTGTAAACCACTGCGCTGCCCAAGTCCCGGGACGCAGAGATCGCCAGCGCTCGCGGCTGCTCCGGCCACACGATCCGTGCCACGCCGTTCCACCCCGAATAGCAATGATCGACTTCCGTGTGCTCGACGGCGGCACCTTGCGAGAAGTCCAATGGCCCATCGGGCTTCACCATCTGCGTCGGCAAGGCATCGGCGCCGGCCAACCACACGCCGTGCGCGTGAAAAGTCAGGTGTGCGCCGCGCCGGGGAAAGTAAGGATGATGGCCGAAAGCCAGCGGTACAGCGTGTGCAGCCAGGTTTACAGCGCTCAAATCCAGGCTCAACATGTCCTCCGTGAGCGCAATGTACTGTTGAGCCTCGAACGCCCACGGCCAGCTCGCGTCGGGCCGGTGCCGGTAGGACAACACTACCGAGTCGTCGGTGCGCGTCAGTACCTGCCAGCGCCGTTCAAATCCCACACCGTGGATGGCATGCGGTTCGGGCGAAAAATTACGCGCCAAGCGGATGAGTTCACCTTGCCATTCGAACTGGGCTGCGCCGATGCGGTTCGAATAGGGCACCAGCGGGAATCCAGCCGTAGCATACGGATCGCGCGCCGTCAGTCCGGTGGCTGCGACCGAGCGCAGCATTTCTTGACCGCCCACGGTCCACGCGCCGAGGCTGCCGCCGACATGCGCCAGCACATCGCAGCGGGCGTCGTCGTGACTCAAGCGGAGAATTTCAGTTACGTTCGAATCTACTAGCACGAGAACTCATGAGGCATATGGCTGACGAGGCCGGAGACTGCGTATATGATAGCGCTACCAGTAATTGTCGTCAGGTGTTTTTTGGCAGCGCTTGTCCGGCTCATCGCAGTCTGGCTGTTGAGCGGCGGCGGGCTCGCTCACGCCGAGGATGGCTACGATCTTTGGCTACGCTATCGCACCGTCGAGGCGCCTTGGGCGATGCGCTATCGGGCCTATGCCACCGAAATCGTCGCTGCGCCCGGCGAAAGCGCCGCTGCACAAAGCGAACTGCAGCGTGCCGTTGCGGGACTGCTGGGAGTGACACCGCGCCGAGTGAGTCGGGTGACGCGCGACGGCGCTATCGTATTGGGCACGGCGCGCTCCCTGGGCGCGACCGCCAAACCACACTGGAACCTGCGCGCGCTGGGGCCTGAAGGGTACATGATTCGCAGCATGCCGCTCAGCGGCCACCGCGTCACGCTCATCGCCGCCAACTCGGATGTCGGACTGCTTTATGGAACCTTTCATCTTCTGCGCCTGATACAAACGCGCCAATCGCTCGAGACGCTCGCCGTGCAGGAGTCGCCGCGGCTTCAGCGCCGAATTCTCGATCATTGGGACAACCTCGATGGCAGCGTCGAGCGCGGCTATGCCGGCGCATCGATTTGGGACTGGCAAACACTGCCTGACTATCTTGCGCCGCGCTACACGGACTATGCGCGTGCCTGTGCCTCCGTCGGCATCAACGGCACAGTACTCAACAACGTGAACGCCGATGCCTTGAGCCTCAGCGCCCCCTACTTGCAGAAGGCCGCGGCGTTGGCGCAAGCATTTCGCCCTTATGGACTCAAAGTGTACTTGTCCGCGCGGTTCTCGGCGCCGATGGACATCGGCGGCTTGCACACGGCTGACCCAGCGGATGCCGCAGTCAAAGATTGGTGGAAAAGAAAAGCGGATGAAATCTATCGCTACATCCCCGACTTCGGCGGTTTCCTGGTGAAAGCCAATTCCGAGGGACAACCAGGCCCTCAAGACTACGGCCGCTCGCATGCGGACGGCGCCAACTCAATCGCCGCCGCACTTGCGCCGCACGGCGGAGTGGTGATGTGGCGAGCCTTTGTGTACGCAGATCAGCCGCAAGAGGACCGGACCAAGCAGGCTTACAATGAATTCAAGTCCCTCGACGGACAGTTCGACCCCAACGTCCTGTTGCAAGTGAAGAACGGGCCTCTCGATTTTCAACCGCGGGAACCGGGGCACCCGTTATTCGGCGCCATGCCGAAAACACCGTTGATGATGGAGCTGCAAATCACCAAAGAATACTTGGGCTTTGCGACTCACTTGGTATATCTCGGCACGCTGTACGAAGAAGCATTGGCATTCGATACCTTGGTCCAAGGACCGGGTTCCAACATCGCCAAGCAGATCACCGGCATTGCGGGCGTGGCGAACGTTGGTGTCGACCGCAACTGGACCGGCTCGCAGTTCAATCAGGCCAATTGGTATGCATTTGGCCGACTTGCTTGGGACCCTGCGCACAGCTCACGCGACATTGCCGAGGAATGGGTGCGCATGACTTTCTCGAACGACCGCCGCTTCGTCACGCCGACCGTGGCAATGATGATGGGCTCACGCGAGGCAGCGGTGGATTACATGACACCGCTCGGGCTCGCGCACCTGATGGCCGCTGGCCATCACTATGGTCCCGGCCCGTGGCAACGCGGCGGCGCTAGAGCCGCTTGGACTCCACCTTACTATCATCGCGCCGACGCCGATGGCATCGGCTTCGATCGCGGCAGCGGCGGCAGCAATGCAGCGGCGCAATATGCGCCGGCGCTCGCGGCCAGCTTCGATGATCCTAAGCTCACGCCTGAAAAATATTTGTTATGGTTCCATCACTTAAGCTGGGACTACCGGTTGGCTTCCGGCCGCTCGCTATGGGATGAGTTGGTGGTGCGTTACTCGAGCGGCGTCGATGCCGTCGGCGCGATGCGCAAGACCTGGTCCACGCTGGCACCCTACGTCGATCGGGAGCGCTACGCGCAAACCACCGCCTTTCTGATCATTCAGGAAAAAGAAGCGCGCTGGTGGCGCGATGCCAATATCGCCTACTTCCAGAACCTCTCCAACCGACCACTGCCGGCGGGTTACGCGCCGCCGCAGCACTCGCTGGCAGAATACGAGGCGATGTCCACACCGTATGCACCGGGCAATCCCGGCTGGACCGCGGCGCCCTTTCGCCATTGAATGACCGTGTCATCTACGGACTGCAATCCATGAAAACCCATCGGCCTCATCATTCAAGTCCGGCCCTCGGTTTGGTTCTCCTTGCGCTCGCAATCCCAGCGTACGCGAGCGGCGATGCGGAGACTGCGCCGCCTCGGCTGCTGCACGAGATTTTTCAGGACCATGCGGTTCTACAACGCGACGTCCCCATCCCCGTATGGGGCGCAGCACGCGCCGGCGAGCGAATCAGTGTGACTATAGGAGCCCAAACCGTGGACGCGCAAACAGACCCGTCCGGCCACTGGCGCATCGTGCTGCCGGCCATGCACGCCGGCGGGCCTTTCGCGCTTCAGATACGCACCGCATCGGGTCAACGTCAATCCATCGGCGACATTCTGGTGGGCGATGTTTTTTTGTGCTCCGGTCAATCAAACATGGAATTTGCCGTGCGCGGCTCGCTCAACGCGGCACGCGAGATCGCCGCATCCAAGAACGACACGATCCGTCTGTTGACCGTTGCGCATGCCAGCCATCCTGCGCCACAGGCGCATTTTCAAGCGCCGGTCGCATGGTCTGCCGCGAGCCCCGCTACGGTTGGTGATTTCTCCGCTGCTTGTTACTACTTTGCGCGAGACTTGCAAAAGTCGCTGGGCACCCAAGTGCCCGTGGGCTTGATTCACGCATCCTGGGGCGGTTCGCGCATCGAACCGTGGTTGAGCGATGCTGGACTGCGCAGCGTCGGCGCCTTCGATGCGCGGCTTGATCTACTGC
>JAXDQN010000577.1:0-6507 GCA_034667865.1 Gammaproteobacteria bacterium | reverse complement strand
TTCGGCACGGCGCTTGCGATGACCGATGGGAAAAACCACTTGAATTCGCTGCGTGGCGGTGCCGTCCTTGAAATACACCTGGACCGCGTTGCCGATGTAGCGCTTATCGGCCGCGTAATATTCCTTGGTGAAGGTGACGTTCTCTTTCACTTGCATCTTGCCGCGCAACAGATCGACGCGCGGGTCGTTGGCGATCTGATCCTCATAGTCGGCAGCCGTGAGCCGTCCGAATAGCAGCGGGATCGCCACCATGTATTGAATGCAATGGTCGCGGTCGGCCGGATTTGCGAGCGGTCCGGTTTTGTCGATGATGCGCACGCCGGGCTCTTGGGTCTCGATGACGACGCGTTCGACCTCATTCAACTTGGGCGCCACCTGCGCATGCAAGGTCATTGCGGCTTCCACGGCGGTTTGCGCATGGAACTCCGCGGGAAAGGAAATCTTGAACAAGACATTTTCCATCACATAGCTGCCGAAGGGCTGCGGCAGGGCCAGGGCCTTGCCCTTGAACAGCACGTCCTGGAATCCCCACGTCTTGGCGGACAGCGCCGAGGGATAACCCATCTCGCCCTTCATGGCGAACAGCGCATGGCGTACCGCGCGGCTGGTGGCATCGCCTGCCGCCCAGCTCTTGCGCGACCCGGTGTTCGGCGCATGCCGGTAAGCTCTCAAGGCACCGCCGTCAATCCAGGCATTCGACACGGCATTGATGATTTGCTCGCGCGAGCCGCCCAGCATGGCGGTGACCACCGCCGTGGAGGCGACCCGCACCAGCAATACATGATCCAGCCCGACGCGGTTAAAACTATTTTCCAAAGCGAGCACACCCTGGATTTCATGCGCCTTGATCATGGCGCCGAGCACATCGCGCACGCTCACTTTCTTGCCGGAACGCGATAGATAATCGGCCACGGCGAGAATCCCGCCCAGATTATCGGAGGGGTGGCCCCACTCCGCCGCCAGCCAGGTGTCGTTGAAATCGAGCCAGCGAATCATGCAGCCGATGTTGAAGGCGCCATTGATGGGGTCGAGTTCGTAAGCGGTGCCGGGCACGCGCGCTCCGCCCGTCAAGCTGGCGCCCGGAACCACCGGCCCCATCAGCTTGGTGCAGGCGGGATACTTCAAAGCTTGGAAGCCGCAGGCCAGCGTGTCCATCAGGCAGTAGGCAGCCGTTTCATAGGCCAGCGGACTGTCGATGGCGTAGCTCAGCGCATAGTCGGCGATGGCGGTGATGACTTGATCGGGGGCAGGCCTTTCGGCCGATCGAATATCTTGGGACATGCTGTTACGGTCGCTCTGCGAGTGGCACAAATTTCAAATTTTCGGGACCAACATAGTTGGCGCTGGGACGAATGATCTTGCCGTCTTCGCGCTGTTCGATCACATGCGCGGCCCAGCCTGAGGTGCGGCTGATGACGAACAGCGGCGTGAACATGGCGGTGGGCACGCCCATCAAGTGATAGGAGACGGCCGAAAACCAATCGAGGTTGGGAAACATTTTCTTCGCGTCCTGCATCACCGACTCGATGCGTTCGGCCACCAGGAAGTTCTTCATGTTGTTGGCCTCGCCGGCCAATTGCCGCGACACTTCTTTGATCACCTGATTGCGCGGATCGGAGACTGTGTACACGGGATGCCCGAAGCCGATGATCACTTCCTTATTCGCCACGCGTTGGCGGATGTCCGCTTCGGCGGCTTCCGGCGTGGCGTAGCGATTTTGAATCTCGAACGCCACTTCATTCGCGCCGCCATGCTTGGGTCCGCGCAATGCGCCGATGGCGCCGGCCACGCAGGAATATAGGTCCGATCCGGTGCCGGCAATCACCCGCGCGGTGAAGGTCGAGGCGTTGAACTCGTGTTCCGCGTAAAGATTCAGCGAGGTGTGCATGGCGCGCACCCAACTGGCGGAAGGTTTGCGGCCGTGCAACAGGTGCAGGAAATGCGCGCCGATGGAATCGTCATCGGTCTGCACATCGATGCGGCGCCGCTCTCGGGAAAAATGATGCCAGTAACACAGCATGGAGCCTAAGCAGGCCAGCAGCCGATCGGCGAGATCGCGAGCACCCTGAGGTGCGTGGGCTTCCGCCTCCGGCACGCAGCACCCCAGCGCCGAGACGCCGGTGCGCAACACGTCCATAGGATGACTGGAGGCGGGAAGCTGTTCGAGCACGTTCGCAACCGCCGCCGGCAGCACGCGCAGGGAGCGCAATTTGATCTTATACGCCGCCAGCTGCGCTCGGTTGGGCAAGGTCTCGTGCACCAACAGATGGGCAATTTCCTCGAATTCGCATTGAGTAGCGATGTCGAGAATGTCGTAGCCGCGATAATGCAGGTCGTTGCCGGTACGGCCGACGGTGCACAACGCCGTGTTTCCGGCGGTCACTCCGGACAGCGCGACAGATTTTTTCGGCTTGAACGTAAGCGAGGGCGTGGCTTCAGTGCTGCTCACTTTTCTTTTCCTTGCGCAAATAATTGGTCGAGCTTCTGTTCGTACGAGTGATAGTCCAGGTACTTGTACAAATCCTCGCGGGTCTGCATTTGATCCAGCACATTCTTCTGGGTGCCGTCGCGTCGAATCGCCTGGTAGGTCATCAATGCGGCGGCATTCATCGCTCGATACGCCGAACAACAGTGCAGCACGATGTCAACGCCAACCGTGGCCAGCTCGTCGCGGGTGTACAACGGTGTGTGGCCAAATTCGGTGATGTTGGCCAGGATGGGCACTTTCACCGCATCCTTGAAGCGTCGATACATCGACAGCTCGGTCATGGCTTCCGGAAAAATCATGTCGGCGCCCGCTGCGACACAGGCGACGGCGCGCTCGATGGTTTTTTCCATGCCCTCGACCGCCAATGCATCGGTGCGCGCCATGATGACGAAATCCGGATCGGTGCGGGCGTCCACCGCCGCTTTCACCCGATCCACCATTTCTTCCCGAGAGACCACTTCCTTTCCCGGGCGGTGTCCACAGCGCTTGCTCTGCACCTGATCCTCGATGTGCATGCCCGCCGCGCCGAACTTGATGAAGGATTTGACCGTGCGCGCGATGTTGAAGGCGCCGCCCCACCCCGTGTCGGCGTCGACCAGCAGCGGCAGCGCACAGGCGTCGGTAATTCGGCGAATGTCGATCAGCACATCATCCATGGTGCTGATGCCCAAGTCCGGCACTCCCAGGGAATTGGCGGCGACACCACCGCCGGACAGATACAGCGCCTTGAAGCCGGTGGCCGCGGCCATGCGCGCGCTGAACGCGTTGATGGCGCCGACTACCTGCAGCGGCCGCTCCTCCAAAAGCGCGGTGCGCAGCCGTGCGCCGGCGGAGCTAAGTTTCGCGCCGCTCATGTGCGCCCCGACACGGGAATCAAGGCGCCGGTCACGGCGCTGGCGGAGTCGGACAACAAGAAGGCGATGACCTCTCCCATGGCCCCGGGTGTCACCCAACGGGAGAAATCCGCCGTCGGCATGTCGATGCGATTGCGGGCGGTATCCATGATGCTGGGCAACACGGCGTTTACCGTGATGCCGCGATCCTTGAGTTCTTCGGCCAGGGATTCGGTCAATTTCGCGACTCCGGCTTTCGAGGCTGCATACGCGCCCATGCCGGCGCCGGCTTTGACGGCGCCCAGCGCCCCGACATTAACGATGCGCCCACTGCCCGCCTTCAGAAGATGGGGCAATGCAGCCTTGCAACACGACACCGCCGTGCGCAGATTCGTGCGATACATCGAATCCCAGGTCTCCAAAGCGCCTCCATCGAGTTTCTCGAACTGAAAACCGCCGGCAATATTCACCAACCCGTCCAAGCGTCCGGCCGCCTGCACGATATTGGTCATGGCGATGGTCGTGGCGACCTCATCGGCCAAATCGATGCCGCCCAGGGCCAACGACAGTCCGGCGCGCGCCGCATCGGCGGGCAGCGGTGCGTGATTCAAATGCGCCACCTGCGCGCCGCAGCCGCTCAGCAGCTTGGCGACCGCCGCGCCGAGCGCGCCGAAGGCGCCGGTCACCGCGATGACCTTACCCGACAAATTCACTTGAAAGCTGGCCGCCATGAGTCCCCCGTAACAAGCCCGAAACTATAAAACCAACGCACGCAGAGTCTTGTGACCATACTGCGCAAAATTCGTGCGCGAAATTGCAACACGCGGACGGTCAAAGCTGCAAGCGCCGCCGAAACTCGCCGGGAGACGCACCCGTCCATTTCTTGAAGGCACGATGAAAGGCGCTGCGTTCCGAAAAACCCAACTCCAGTCCGATGTCCATGGTGCTGCGCTTGGAGTGGCTTAAATGGCTGATCGCAAGGTCGCGTCGCAGCTGATCCTTGATGGCTTGAAACGACGTGCCATCCTCGTGCAGGCGGCGCCGCAGAGTCGCCGGCGTCATGTTCATTTCCGCCGCCAAAGCCTCGAATTCCGGCAGTTCGCCCGGCAGTGACTGCCGTAGGCGGCGGCGAATTCTGGCGCCCAGGCTGCTGCCATTCTTGTATTTGACCAGGATATTTTCCGGCGCGATGCGCAGGAATTCCTTCACGGTGCGTTCGTTCTGCACGATGGGTAGATCGAGATAAGACGCGTCGAACACAATGGCGGTGCGCTGCGCCCGAAATTCCAGATTCGAGCTATACATGATGCGGTATTCCGCACCGTAAGGCGGCTCCGGATAGGCGAACTGTGCGCGTTGAATCGGGATTCGCCTGCCCACCAACCAACAGCAGACCCCGTGCAGCAGCATCAGCAGCACTTCATGCGCGAACTCGCGCCGCGGTGCCGCCGAGCGATCGTGCAATTCCAGCCTGGCCTCGGCGCCGCGGCGCTCGAGGCTGCCGCTGATATCATCCAGAATCAGTGCGTAGAAACGCAGGCTGCGCTCCAGCGCATGCGACAGCGTTTTGCAGCCGAGCAGCGCATGGCACATCATGGCGAAGCTGCCCGCCTTCATGCGGCGTGAGTCCTGCCCGAAGAACTCATCATCCAGCGTCTGCGCGACCAGGCGCCACAGCGCACCGTAGTGCTTGGCGGAAATCCGCGCTTGCGGCGATTGCAGCAGGGCCGGAGAAAGACCTACCTGCTTCAGCAGTGCGTCGGCGTCCAAGCGGCGGTCACGCACGCTTTGCAACGCCGACGCCACGAAACAGATTGCGACCGTGCCCGGTTCGCTGCGTGCATCGGACTTTGCAAGTGTTGCAATTTTGCTCATACATTTTGAACGCTTTGGGCACTTAAACCGGCGCCTCGAAGCACTATAGTTTACGCGATACCGACACCCCCGGAATCGACCCCATGCCGATTGACTTTTACAGCGACGAGCAGCGCATGATTCGCGACTCGGCGCGTGAATTTGCGCGTCAAGAGCTCAAACCCCACGCAATGCAGTGGGATCGAGACGGCTGGATCGCCGATGAGGCGATTGAAAAAATGGGTCAATTGGGACTCTTGGGGATGGTAGTGCCGGATCAATGGGGCGGCTCCTACACCGACTACATTGCTTACGCGCTGGCTCTGGAGGAAATCGCCGCCGGCTGCGGCTCCACCGCCGCCTTGGTCAGCGTGCACAGCTCGGTGGGTTGCGGACCCGTCCTCAACTACGGCAGCGAGGCACAGAAAACCCGTTACCTGCCGCCGATGGCCCAAGGCCAGGCCATCGGCTGCTTTTGCCTGACCGAACCGCAAGCCGGCTCCGAAGCCGGCAACCTCAAGACTCGCGCCATTCTGCAGGACGGCCACTGGACTCTGAACGGCAGCAAGCAGTTCGTCACCAATGGCAAACGCGCCAAGGTGGCCATTGTGTTTGCCGTCACCGATCCGGAGTTGGGCAAGAAGGGCCTGTCGGCGTTCGTCATGCCGACCGACACTCCGGGTTTCATCGTCGGGCCGCGCGAGAAAAAACTCGGCATTCGCGGTTCCGACACCTGCGCCATCACCTTGGACAATTGCCGCCTGCCGGCGGATGCGCTGCTCGGGCCGCGCGGCAAGGGGCTGGCCATCGCGCTGTCGAATCTGGAAGGCGGCCGCATCGGCATCGCCGCGCAAGCCGTCGGCATCGCCCGCGCAGCCTTCGAGGCCTCCGTTGCCTATGCCCAGACTCGCAAGCAGTTTGGCCGCCCGATTGCCGAGTTTGGCAGCATCGGCAATATGCTGGCGGACATGCAAACATCCATCAATGCGGCGCGATTGCTCACGCACCATGCGGCGCGGCTGCGCAGTGAAGGCCAGCCCTGCCTTTCCGAGGCCTCCCAGGCTAAACTATTCGCCTCGGAAATGGCGGAACGGGTGTGCACGCAGGGCATCCAAATTCACGGTGGCTACGGCTATCTTGAAGATTACGACGTCGAACGGCATTACCGCGACGCACGCATCACGCAAATCTACGAGGGGACGAGCGAAATCCAGCGGCTGGTGATTGCCCGCGCGCTTAGCGAACGCTCTCAAGAATCTTAACTTTCGAGGTACTGTCATGAATGCCAATCCCGCGACTCAGGGACATTCCGCTTCCGCGGCCACGGCTGCG
>JAXDQN010000576.1:0-5312 GCA_034667865.1 Gammaproteobacteria bacterium | reverse complement strand
TGCTGCTGCTGCTGCTGGCCGTCAAGGTGACGCTGGATCGCGCGCCGCGCTATCAGGCCGAGATCAAGCAATGGGTGCACGCGCAAACCGGCTACCACATCGGCTTCGAACACGTCTCGCCGGCATTCCGCTGGTATGGGCCGGAACTGTACTTTGAGCGCTTCGAACTGCGCTCCAAGGACGATCAGCGCGTGTTGGCGCGTGCCCACGGCGCCCGCATTGCCGCCGATATCTGGCAGCTGATTCGCAGCGGCAAATTGCTCGCAGGCCGGATCGAAATCGACTCGCCCGACATCACCGTGGCGCGCCTGGGTCCCGACCGCTTTGCGGTCGCCTCGGAAATCGAGCTGGGCGGCGACAACTCATCGCTTGGCGCCCTGAACTTCGATGACCTGCCGGCCGGCAATCTGTTGATCCGACATGCGGCGCTGACCTTGCAAAATTGGAATACGGCGCTGCCCCAGCTCACGTTGCGCGATGTGAATTTCAATCTGCTGCGCGGCGATGGCGGGCTGCGCGCGAGATTCACCTCGATTCTGCCGCCGGCGCTCGGGGGCACCGTCAGCTTCAGCGCCACGGCGAACGGCGACGCCGGCCTGCAGGTCGCGGCTTGGAGGGCTCTGGTGCGGGTTCGCGGCATCTCGCTTTCGGGATGGCATGAGTTTCTGCCCGAGTATCTCGGCGCCTTGGACGGCGGCAATGGTTCGTTCGAGGTGGCCGCCGAGGGCCGCGGCCGTTCGCTGGATCACGTCGACCTCGATTTCGCAGCGACCGGGGTGGCGACCAAGTTGGCCGAAGGTCAAACGGCCAAGTTCGATCAAATGAACGGTTCTCTCACCCTGCTGCATAGCGGCGAGCGCTGGAGCGTATCGGGCAAGCACGTTCGCGCCGCACTCAGCGATCCGGAGTCCGCATTCGATGTCAGTTGGCGCGCCACCGAAGCAGGCTTGATGGATTTGAGCGCCAGCGCCACGTATTTGCGCGCCGAGACCTTGCTGCCGCTCACCGGGTTCCTGCCCCAGAAACAGGCGCGTGATCTGCTGCACGACATTGCTCCCACGGGCGAGTGGACCGACACCGCAGTCACCATGCAGCGCCAGACGGTGAACGATCCCTGGGCGCTGCAAGTACGCGCGAAATTTCACGATGCGGGATTTGCGCCGCTGCGCGCCGCCCCCGGACTGCGCGGCCTGAATGGCTCGATCGCCGGCACCGAGTCGGGTGGACACTTGTTCATCGACAGCGCCACGGCGATTTTCCACTGGCCCTCGCAATTGCCGGAACCCCTCGATCTGCCGGTGCTGCAGGCGAATATTTACTGGAAGCGGGATGCGCAAGAATTGCTGGTCGCGGCGTCGGATTGGCAGGCCAGGACCCGCGATGTGGGAATTCACGGAAAATTTTCCTGGCAGCAGCCGGCCGACGGCGCTTCGCCGGTCATGACGCTGGTCAGTACGCTGGAGAATGGCAACGTTGCCAACGCGCGCAATTATTTTCCGCGCGGGCGGCTGGCCCCGTCCGCGCTGAATTGGCTGAATCGCGCCTTCGTCACGGGACATTTGTCGCGTGCCGACGCCTTGATTCAAGGTCCGATCAGGCATTTCCCGTTTCGCGACGGCAGCGGTATTTTCCTGGTGCGCGCCGCAATCGACAGCATGACGCTGGACTACGCCGACGGCTGGCCGATGGCCGAGAATATGTCGACCCTGGTGGAGTTTCGCAACGAAGGCATGAGCGCGCGGATGCAGAGCGGCCGTATCGGTAATGTGGTGTTCAGCTCAGGGGAGGCGAAGTTTCCGGATTTTAAATCCGGCGAGTTGCGGGTTCGTGCTGCGGGCAAAGGCGACGCCGCGGCTGCGCTGGCATTTCTTCGGGCCACCCCGCTCGATGCCTCCGCGGAACATGTATTTTCGAAAGCGGAAGTCAGCGGCGGCCTGACCTCCAACGTGGACCTGTTCCTGCCGTTCAAGGATTTCGTGCATCGGCGCGTGCTGGTGCATGGGGAGTTGGACGGTGCGACGGTGAACATGGTGGGCGCCGCCACCAAAGCCACCGATGTCAGCGGCGACTTCGACGTCGACAATGGGCAGATCGCCCACGCCGATGTCCATGGGCAGATTCTTGGCGGCGATTTTCAAATGACGGCGCGTGTTCCCCGTAGCCGTCCGCTGACGCGCACGCAGCTGGAATTTCGCGGCACCATGAGTGCGGAGGCATTGCACGAGACGATCTCCCTGCCGCAGACGGTGGGCATTCGTGGGCAGGCCGATTGGCGCGGAGTTTTAAAAATCACCCCGGAACCCGCGCGCGAGCGCTCGCTGCGGCTCAGCAGCTCACTGACCGGTTTCGAACTGCAGCTGCCGGCGCCGTTGAACAAGCCGGCCGGCGCACCGCTGCCGTCCTGGCTTGAAATCCAGTGGCCGGCGAACGGCGGTCCGCAAGGGCGGCTGGCGCTGGGCTCCTTGGTCAGCGGCTCGTATGCGCTGGACTCCGCCGCCGACGGCCTGCATCTGGCGCGCGCTGCCCTGACGTTCGGTGCGGGCGAGGCAGGTTCGGGCGGTTCGCAAATCTTCAACGTGGGAGGATCGGTGGAGCGCGTGGACTTGGCCGGCTGGCTGAAGTTGAGTACGCCGGATAAGAATGCCAAGCCGCTGTCCTACTATTTGCGCGACGCCAAGCTGGACGTTGCGGAGTTGGATTATCTGGGCCTGGCATTTCACGACGTGTCCTTGAGTCTCGCCGTGTCGGATACCGCCTGGCGCATCGCGGTGACCGGACCCAATGTCACCGGCAGCATCACGGCGCCGACCGCAGCGGGCTCGGTGGAACCGTGGAATCTGCAATTCGAGCACCTGCACTTCGACGTGGCTGATCGTGAGGACGCGTCGGCGGATTCCGCGCAGCCGACCCTGGCGGCCGATTCCAAGGGATTCGGCGACCCGCACGGAATTCCAGCCATCAATTTTCATGCCGCGCAGTTTGTGTGGGGCGAACGCAAATTCGGCGATGTGCGAGCCACGCTCACCAAGCTTGTCGATGGCGTCAGCCTCAAGCAGCTCAGCGTCGCGGGTCCCAGCTTCAATGCGACGGTCCAGGGCGAGTGGCGCGGCAAGGATGCCGGAACCAGCCGCATTCAGGGCAGCCTGACCAGCAGCGATGTGCAGGACACGTTGAAAGAACTGGGTTACGCCGATGTCATTCAAGCGAAGAGCGGCAAGATGGATTTCGACCTGAGCTGGCCCGGAGCTCCCACGGCCGAGGCGGTGGCGCAGGCTGCGGGCCATGTGCAGCTGTCTTTGGACAAAGGCCAGGTGACGGGCCTGAAGCCGGGCGCCGGCCGAGTCCTGGGATTGGCGAGCATCGCAGCATTGCCGCGGCGGCTGTCGCTGGATTTCAGCGACTTGACCGACAAAGGGCTGGCTTTCGATACGGTGCGCGGCGACTTCGATTTGCGCGACGGCAACGCCCACACGGAAAACGTACTTCTCAAGGGCCCCGCCGCAGAAATTGGCCTAATCGGCCGCGTTGGCTTGAAAAACAAGGATTACGACCAAACTGCAGTAGTCACGGGCAGTTTGGGCAATTCCCTGTCCCTGCCCGTCGCCGGCGCCCTGGTCGGCGGCCCGATAGGCGTTGCCGCGGTGCTGCTGTTCCAGCAGGTGTTCAAACAGCCGCTGAAGGGACTGGCGCGAGGGTATTATCGGATCACGGGCAGCTGGGATAATCCGACTGTCGAACGCATCAAGAGCGCAGACGCGGCCGCCGCAACTGCCGAGGCACCAAAATAGATGGGTAAAGTTGCCGCCATTCAGATGACCTCAGGTCATATCGTTGCCGATAATCTCGCGGCCGCCGGGGAACTGTTGCTCGAGGCGAAGGACGCCGGCGCGGACATCGCCTGCCTGCCTGAGAATTTTTGCTTCATCGGCTTGAAGGACGCGGACAAGCTGGCGGTAGCCGAAGCTGACGGCAGCGGCGTGGTGCAGCAGTTTTTGAGCGATACGGCGCGGCGCCTGAAAATGTGGATACTGGGCGGGACCATCGTATTGCGCGGCGACACGCCGAGCCGCGTGGCCAACTCCTCGCTGCTGATCGACGCTGCCGGCAAACGGGTGGCGCGCTATGACAAGATTCACTTGTTCGACGTGACGATTCCCGGCCGCAACGAGCAGTACCGCGAATCGAGTCATGTCATGCCGGGCCGCGAGCCGGTTCTGGCGGACACGCCGGTGGGCCGGTTGGGCATGTCCGTGTGCTACGACATGCGCTTCCCCGAACTGTACCGGGAACTGGTGGCGCAGGGCGCCGAGTGGCTGGCCATGCCGGCGGCGTTCACAGTGCCCACGGGGCGCGCGCACTGGGAAACGCTGCTGCGGGCCCGGGCCATCGAGAATTTGTGTTACGTGGTTGCGCCGGCGCAGTCCGGCACGCATAGCAGCGGCCGCGAAACTTACGGCGATTCTCTCATCGTGGATTATTGGGGCCAGGTGTTGTCACGCTTGGCAAAGGGTACTGGAGTGATCACAGCAGACATCGATCTTGCCAAACAGGCTGAATCTCGCGTGCGCTTTCCGGCGCTCGCCAACCGACAGTTGGGTATCTCACCGGCGGTGTTGACTTGAACGCACGTAGCGCCGAGGTAGGCACCTCGACCTTCGAGGTGGCCGACAAAATGATTTTGGCGCCATCGGGGCTGGATGAGAACCGTCTCAGCCAGGTCCTGGACACCGTCATGAGCCGCGGCGTCGATTATGCGGACCTGTATTTCGAGCTGTCGCGCGAGGAGTCCTGGGCGCTGGAGGACGGCATCGTCAAAGAAGGCGCTCACAGCATCGAACAAGGCGTGGGCGTGCGCGCCATCAGCGGCGAGAAGACCGGCTTCGCCTATACGGACGAGGTGTTGTTGCCGGCGCTGCTCGAGGCCTCGGATGCAGCCCGTGCGATCGCGCGCAGCGGCGGCCGCAACGCCGTGAAGGCCTGGCACCGGCCGGTGACGCATCGTCTGTACCTGCCGATGGACCCGCTGGATACCGTCAAGGATGAAGATAAGGTCGCCTGGCTGATGAAGGTCGATGCGGCAACGCGCCGCATCGATCCCCGGGTCAAGCAGGTGATGGCGTCGCTGGCGGCCGTACACGAAGTCGTGCTGATTGCCTCGAGCGACGGCACATTGGCGGCGGATGTACGGCCTTTGGTGCGCATCAATGTCTCCGTCATCGTCGAGCAGAACGGTAGGCGCGAGCAGGGCTACAGCGGCGGCGGCGGCCGCTTCGGGTTGCACGAGCTGCTGCGCGGCGACGTGCCATTCGAGC
>JAXDQN010000575.1:0-4657 GCA_034667865.1 Gammaproteobacteria bacterium | reverse complement strand
TCTGCGTGGTTGGCTGTCAGCACGCGGCCGACGTGGTCGTGGTGGGGGTGGGCGCCATCGCGAGCACTGCGCTGGCGAGCGATGCAGGCTTGAATTGCGACAACGGCATTGTGGTGGATGAATACTGCCGCACCAGCGACGCGGCGGTATTCGCTGCGGGCGATTGCACCAATCATCCATCGCCGCGCTACGGCAGGCGAGTGCGGCTCGAGTCGGTGGACAATGCCTTCGAACAGGCCAAAGCAGCCGCGATGAACGTACTCGATAAGCCCACCGTCCATGACCGCGTGCCGTGGTTCTGGTCCGATCAGTTTGACAGCAAGCTGCTGATTGTCGGGCTTTCCCAGGATTACGACCGCCAGGTGCTGCGCGGCGATCCGGCCACGCGCAGTTTCTCGGTCTGTTACTTGAAGGCGCGTGAATTGATCGCTGTTGAAGCCATCAATCATTCGCAAGACTATATGGCGGCGCGCAAACTGATTGCCGATCGCGCACTGATGAATCTGGACAAGCTGCCGGATCCGAGCACGCCGCTCAAAGAAGCCGTCTGATGCCGCGCATCGTTTTTATCGAGCCGAGCGGCGCGCGGCGGCAAATCGATGCACCGGTGGGAATCACGTTGATGGAGACGGCGGTCGGGAACGGCGTGCAGGGCATAGTGGCGCAATGCGGCGGCGCGTGCGCCTGTGCGACCTGCCATGTCTATGTTGCGCCCGCATGGTTCGATAAACTCCCGCCCCGCGAAGAAATGGAGGAAGGAATGCTGGAAAGCGCTTGGGAACCGCGTGCCAACAGCCGCTTGAGCTGCCAGGTGCATGTGACAGCCGGTCTCGACGGACTGGAACTAACCGTTCCGCAACAGCAAGGAGCGTCTTAGGTGTTTGGCCTGGCAATACACGGCGGCGCCGGCACCTTGCCGCGCAATGAAATGTCGGCCGAAACGGAGCTGGCCTACAGATCCGGACTGGATCAGGCTTTGGCAGTGGGCTATGCGGTGCTGGAAAGCGGCGGCGGCAGCGTCGATGCGGTCGCCGCCGCCGTGGTCGTGCTCGAAGACAACCCGTTGTTCAACGCCGGCCGCGGGGCGGTGTTTACCCTCGAAGGTCGCAACGAACTTGATGCCTCCATCATGGAAGGCAGCACACTGAAAGCCGGCGCCGTGTGCGGCCTGACGCAGATCAAGAACCCGATCGAACTGGCCAAGGCCGTGATGCAGCGATCCGAGCATGTAATGCTGGCGGCCGGCGGCGCGGAAGAATTCGCGCGCAGCCTGGGGATTGAGTTCGTTCCGCAAAGCTATTTCTATACCGCCGCGCGATGGAAGCAGCTGGAACGCATTCGCGGCGGCGACACATCGTTGTCCGCCCTGACGATTTCTCACGTCGGCACGGTGGGCGCCGTGGCGCTCGACACCCAAGGTCATCTGGCCGCGGCCACGTCCACCGGAGGCATGACCGGCAAGCGTTATAAGCGGATCGGGGACTCACCCATCATCGGCGCCGGCACCTATGCCGACGATCGCTCCTGTGCCGTGTCAGCGACGGGGCACGGCGAAGTGTTCATTCGCGCCGCCGTAGCGCACGACATTTGCTCACGCATGCGCTTCGGCGGCCGCAGTTTGCTGCAAGCCGTGCGCGAAGTGGTTTTGCAGGAGTTGCCGGCGATGCAGGGCGAAGGCGGAGTCATCAGCATCGACGCCGCCGGCGAGATCGCCATGGAGTTCAATTCGGAGGGGATGTTCCGCGCCAGCCGCCGCGCGGGCGAGGCACCGTTGGTCGCAATTTATCGCTGAACTACCTCTACGCGCCGACCGAGTTGCGGTGCTTTTCGAAGCGGCCGGTGCGCATGGTGTGGTATTCGGCTTCCATGACGATGACGCGATTTCTGCCTTCTTCCTTGGCCTTGTACAGCGCCTCGTCGGCCAGCTGGATCAGGCCCTCGAGCGTGCGATTCGCGGCAGGCAGCACGAAGGCCGCGCCGATGCTCACGGTGAGGCGGCTGGCGACCAGTGATGCTTCATGCGGAATGTTGAGCTCCGCGATGGATCGCTGGATGCGCGTCAACACTTCGGCTACGTACTCGCGGCTGGCCTCGTACAGTACGATCGCGAATTCCTCGCCGCCATAGCGGGCCACGAAATCCAGGGGCCGCCGCGCGCACTGGCTCAAGGATACGGCAACCGCGCGCAGGCATTCATCACCGGCCTGATGACCGTAGCGGTCGTTGTAGTCCTTGAAGCAATCGATATCCACCAGCAGCACAGCGACCCGCTCTTCTTCGCGCACCGCCTGCTGCCAGACGCGCGCGATATGTTGGTCGAACATGCGGCGATTTTGAATACCGGTGAGGCCGTCGCGCGCCACCATTTCGCGCAGCAGGCAGGCTTCGAGAAAGCGCATGCGCGAGGTCTTCTCGTGCATATAAACCACCGAGGCGCCGAACAGATTCGCAGCCACCAACGCGAGTGCATCGTAGCCAAACTCGCGGCCCGGCAAGGCCAACGCAGTACCCAGCGCCAGATACGAGAACATCACAATGACATTGGCGGCGACTGCGTGGTAGAAAATCAGGCCGCCCATGAAGTAGGTGAAAGTGATCGTCAGCATCACACAGGGAAATAACATCGAGACCCCGCCGGCTGACGCGATGATCTGTATGGTTGCGACGCCCAAGCCCAAGATGGTCAAGGTAACCATGGTGAGCAGCGGATAGATTCGGTGCCGCTGCTGCGAGAAGCTCGACGCCAGCCCGATCAACAGCACAGGAATGACGATCAGGATATGGATCAGGCTGGGGATGCGATTGAGTTCCGGACCCAGCACCAATGAATCCATCGCTGAGAAGGCTAGGCTGACGATGATGGCCAAGACCAGATTGACGCGGGTGTGGCTTACATTTTCATCGAAGTGGCTGCGCCTGAAGGCAACTTCCAGATCCGCTTCGAACGTGAGCCAAGGGAAGCCGCTGCGCAATTGACGCGCGTGCGGCGAATCAATGATATCTACGCTGGAAAGTCCGTCTGCTAGGCTCATTACAACAACCGTACGCACCTGTGCGGTGGCGCTCAATGACATATGGCACTGTTTCAAGAGAAACGCGCGTAATATTTACATGTTAATATGTCAAATTAGCTGTTCAATCGCCGAGATAGTTCGCCAAGTAGGTTTCGAAGTCCAACTTGTCGGCTGCTTCGATGCTGCGCTGCGCTTCGTGCGACTCCCGCGCTGCAGCAGCAAATTCTGCGAGTCGACTTTCGTTCGGCGGATAAAGGCCCAGAAAATAATCCTTGTGCAACTTGGACATTCGCAATGCGAGCTGCGCGAAGGTTTCTCCGGTTTGACGCATCTCCGTCAGCAGGCGCGCCGACGGCGTGCGCTCTACGTCATCGATTTTCGCGCGCTGCTGCTCCAGTGCCGTCATATAGGGCCGCGCCGCATCGCCGTGATCGAGCATCTCGCACAGGCCCTGCATTGCGTCCAACAGTTCACGCGCCCAGTCCAGCATTGGATAAGGGCGGCCATCGCGCGTCAGCCGCAGCTTGGGCTCACGCCCGCGCCGCGCCACCAATAAGTGATTGGCGTCCAATGCGGCCTGTTCGCCCTGACCGATAGGTGCGCTTTCGCGCAGCAGACACAGGGCGAGAAAGGCCTCGAGAAATCGCAGTTTGTTTTGGTTTACGCCAACCGGGTCGAATGCACTGACATCCAGCGCGCGTACTTCGACGTACTCGACCCCGGCACGCGCCAGCGCCTTGGTGGGACGCTCGCCTGAGCGGGCAATCCTTTTGGGACGAATGTAGCTGTAGTACTCATTCTCAATCTGCAGAATGTTGGCGTTCAGTTGCTGGTAGACCCCATCGACCTTCACACCGATTTTTTCGTAGGGGGGATACGGCGTGCCGATGGCTTTCGACAGATCGCGCACATACTCGTCCAAGCTGTTCACGGACACGCTTAAGGTCGACTGATTTTTGTTGCGGTAGCCGATATCGCTCATGCGCAGCGAGGTACCGTAAGGCTCGTACAGCGTATCGGCGTCGAGTGCCGGCAATGTCTTCTCGCGGCCCGCGAAAAAGCTGTTGGAGACAGCAGGCGATGTGCCGAACAGATACAGCACCAGCCAGCCGAAGCGCCGGTAGTTGCGCAGCACGCCGAAATATTGAGCGGATATGAATTCGCGGCGCGCCAGCTTCGATTGATTCACATCCTGCAGCACACCCCATAGTCTGTCGCCAAATGAGTAGTTGAAGTGCACGCCGGAAATGGCCTGCATGATGCGTCCGTATCTGACGCCCAAGCCGTGGCGGTAGATATTCTTGATGCGCCCGACATTGGACTTGCCGAATTGGGCCAGTGGAATGCTGCCATCGCCGTCAATGATGCAGGGCATGCTGGTGGCCCACAGCAGCTCGTCGTTCAGATGGCGATAGACGAACTGATGGATATCGCACAAATACTGCAGCAATTCCCAGGTTTCACCGAAGGGCGGCGTCACCAGTTCGATCAGGGATTCGGAAAAATCGGTGGTGATGTTTTCGTTGGTGAGCGGAGCGCCCAGGTCCTGCGGGTGGCGGCTCTGCGAGATTTGGCCATCTGGCGACGTGCGCAACGACTCCTTTTCCACGCCCTTGCGGCCGCCGCGCAGCACGGCCTTCTCG
>JAXDQN010000574.1:0-5689 GCA_034667865.1 Gammaproteobacteria bacterium | reverse complement strand
GGATCGCCTTTGAGCCAGCGTGGCACATCCAGGTAGTAGAACTGCTTGCTCCAGATGAGTCCGGCGAAGGCCTGACGCTGCACCACGCGTTCGTCGGCTGATGCGATACCGTGCTGCAAGTCCGCGTAGAAGGCGTCAGCTTCCTCGCGTCGTTGTTCCAGATGGGCATGGAAGTCTGCAAAGGGCGCCGCGGTGGGCCGGCGGGTCAGCCGCAAGCGATACTCGTGTTTCGCGCCGCCCGCGATGGTGGTGTGGAACCAGACGCCGGCCTTAGTGCCCACGCGCGCAGGATTTACGGCCTCCAGGCGATCGCCGATGATGCGGTCGTGAAAGGCATCTTTGAAGTAGCCGGTCTCGCCGCAGTGGAACAGTTTCGGCGCGTTGGTTTCATTTTCGGTGAACAGCAATTCCGCCGCGCCATCGTAATACAGGCAGGCGGCGCCTAAGTCCGCGGGCTCGATGCTGATGGTGCCCTTGCCGGTGGCTCGCAAGGCGGGCTTATGCGATCCCGGCTCCCAGGTCCAGGTATTGCGCAGCAGCAGCTGCGGGATCAGGTGCAACGGCGCGGTCGGTCCGCGGTTCCACACGGTAATCTGCATGAGAATATCGCCGGGCTCGACTTGTGCGTATTCGACGAATACATCGAAGTAGCGGTCTTCGGCGAAAATGCCGGTATCCAACAACTCGTACTCCGGAGCACCGGTGTTCCGGCGCGCATTCTCGGCGACCAAGTCCGCATAGGGAAATGCGCGATGCGGATACTTGTAAAGCATCTTCAGGTACGAGTGGGTCGGGGTCGCATCGAGATAGAAGTAATGCTCCTTCACGTCCTCGCCGTGATTTCCTTCCGCATTGGTCAGGCCATACAGTCGTTCTTTGAGAATGGGATCGCAGCCATTCCATAGGGCAAGCGACAGGCACACGTATTGTTCGGCATCGGAAATCCCGGCGATGCCGTCTTCACCCCAGCGATAGGCGCGGCTGCGGGCGTGATCGTGAGGAAAGTATTCCCATGCGGTGCCGCCGGGACTGTAGTCCTCGCGCACCGTGCCCCATTGGCGTTCGCTCAAGTAGGGACCCCAATGCTTCCAGCCATCCGCGCCAGGGACGTTGGCGAGCAAGCGCTCGCGTTCCGTGTTCATGCCGAAATCCTCAAGATGTCGAAATACTGCGCTCTAGTAACAGCCACGAACGCAGTATCTCAGCGACGCTCCAAGCCTGCGCGAAACAGCCACGCGCAGTGTGAGGCGCGTCACCATCAAAAATCTCGCTGATGCTGCCCATGCAGGCGCTGTCGACGTGCTGCGCGATGGGGTCCAACAACGACTGGGCAAACCGGGCATTACCGTACACCTGGAAGTGCGCCCTGACGTACGAGCCCAGCAGCCAGGCCCACGACGTTCCCATGTGGTAGGCCGAGTCGCGCTGGCGGGCATCACCGTGGTAGCGGCCAATATAGCCATTTTCTTTAGGGCTCAAGCTGCGCAAGCCGTAACTGGTGAGGAGATCGCGGCCAACGCAATCGACGACGGCGCGCATTTGCTCATTGTTGAGCGCGCAGTATGGCAGGGAAACGGCAAAAATCTGATTGGGCCGCACCCGGTCATCGTGGCCGGCGCCGTCGATATCGATGACGTCGTACAGACAGTTTTTCTGCGCATTCCAGAAGCGGGCAAATCCGGCCCGCGCCTGCGCCAGCAAGGTCTCGCAGAAGTGTTTCTCGACAATGTTTTTGGTGCGCGAGGTAAGCCGCGCGGTCACATCGAGCGCATTCAGCCACAGCGCGTTGATCTCGACCGGCTTGCCCATTCGCGGCGTGAACACGGTATCGCCGTGCTTGGCATCCATCCAGGTCAATTGTGTGCCGGCCTCGCCGGCGCACAGCAGTCCATCCGCGGGATCTACATGAATGCCATAGCGGGTGCCATCGGCATGCGCGTGAATGATGGAGATCAAGGTGGGCAGCAGTTGCTGCACCAGATCCGCATCGCGCCTGGCATGCAGATAGTCATCGAGGGCGTGGAACATCCACAGGGTTGCATCGGCGGTGTTGTATTCCGGGGGCGCGCCTCCCGAGCCATCCGGAAATCGATTCGGCAGCATGCCGCCGTTGACGAACGCCGCGTAGGTTTTGAGAATGCCTGCCGCGATGTCGTAGCGGCCTAGCGCTGTGGCCAATCCCGGCAGCGAGATCATGGTGTCGCGGCCCCAATCGGCGAACCAAGGATAGCCTGCGATGAGGCTGACCCCCTCGGTGGCGTCGCCGCGTTTCACCACGAATTGATCTGCCGCCAAGGTGAGGGCGCGAATCCACTTGGGTGCGGTCTTGGGGAGGGCGGAAAGCTGTCGACGGGCTTTCGCCACCAGGGCATCAAGCACCTCAGCGCCATCCGCAGGCGCGGCTGCCTCGCAAGTGGCGGTTAGGAACAGGGGTTGCTGTGTCTGCAAGTCGGCGCTGAAAAATCCTGGTACCCACAGGTCTTCCAGAGCGTCCAGGCCGCGTTCGGCTTCTTCGCGGTGCCAGAAATTCCAATACCAAGCAGGTTCTGCCGTAAACAATCCCTCGCTGAGCATGAGCCGAAATCCGCGGGCGGGGGCCGGCGCCTGAATTCGGCAGACGGCGCCGTCGCTCTCCAGCCCGTAGGGGTGCGTGCCGCGCGAGTGGCTGTGATAGTCGCGGTAGATCGCAAAGGGCTTGAGCGATACGCTCATCGGCTGCGATGCGCGCAGCAGTTCCAAACGCAGGTATGTGGTGTTGGCGCCGGGCGCCATGAAGATCTGCGCCTGCAGCAAGGCATCCCCAATGGCGTAGCGCCAGGTGGGAATTGCGCTCTGGACTGCAAAGCTCTCCAGATGCAAGAAACCTTGCGGACTGACACTGCCGCCGACGAATTCGTTGGCCGTCAAATCGACTCGCTGTCCCTGGTAGTCGACGCTCAATTCTATTTTTGCGACCAGCAGCGTGCGTTCCACGGGCGGCGCGAGGCTTGCCATGAGGAATCCGTGGTAGCGACGCGTATTGGCGAGCGCCACGGTGCCCGAGGCGTAACCGCCGAGTCCGTTGGTCACCAACCATTCATAGCGGCTGACATCGTCCCAATTTCCGCAGATCTGTCGGCCGAGGATCAACGCGGGAGCCTGATGAAGGACATGCCTAACCATACA
This sequence comes from Gammaproteobacteria bacterium, assembly GCA_034667865.1. Classification (GTDB taxonomy): domain Bacteria; phylum Pseudomonadota; class Gammaproteobacteria; order Steroidobacterales; family Steroidobacteraceae; genus Bog-1198. Next base: position 2,524 of record JAXDQN010000574.1, on the reverse strand, counting down.
CCACTGGCCCGGCGCCCCAGGCGGGTCAGTTCGGAATTTTCCAGCCCCAATGGCGGCGGTTTTGGCGCAATTGCGGGATTTTGCAGGCAATTTGTCCGGTGGCCGCGGCTGCGGATATCCGCCAAGCATGGAGGGTTGTCTTGTAGAATAGCGGTTTGATTCACAGGGCAGGTGGATGACGCAGACTTCTTCGCAGGATAAGGCCGCCTTGATTTGCGGCTCGGTGGCATACGATACGATTCTGTTGTTTCCCGATCGCTTCAAAGCACACATTCTCCCCGACAAAATTCATATTTTGAACGTGTCGTTCTTGGTGCCTGAGATGCGGCGCGAATTCGGCGGCTGCGCCGCGAACATCGCCTACGGGCTGAGGTTGTTGGGCGATCGCGGCATTCCCATGGCCACGGCGGGCGATGATTTCGCGCCCTATCGACAACGGATGCTGTCGCAGGGGCTGCCGTTGGAGCACATTCGTGTGGTTCCGGGCTCTTTCACCGCGCAGGCCTTCATCACCACCGATCTGGACGATAATCAAATCACCGCCTTTCACCCAGGCGCCATGCAGCAGGCGCACCTCAACAAGGTCGGCGATGTGCCGGGCGGCGTGACGCTTGGCATTGTGGCGCCGGACGGCCGTCAGGCCATGCTGGAGCATGCGGCGCAATTTGCCGCGGCCAAGATCCCCTTCATCTTCGACCCCGGCCAGGGGATGCCCATGTTCGGCGGCGATGAACTCAAGACTTTCATCGGGCAGGCCCGCTGGGTGACGGTGAACGACTATGAATGGGGCATGCTGCAGCAGAAGACCGGGTTATCGGCCGCCGATATCGCCGCCCAGGTCGAGGCATTGATCATCACCCATGGTGCGGACGGTTCGATCATCCATACCGAGGGCCGCACCTTGAAAATACCCAGCGCCAAGCCTAACTCGGTGGTCGATCCCACGGGTTGCGGGGATGCCTATCGCGCTGGTTTAATCCATGGCCTGTTGCACGGGCAGGAATGGGAAACCATTGGCCGTACAGCCTCTCTAATGGGTGCCATTAAGATCGAATGCCGCGGCCCGCAGAATCACATGTTCACTCGTGCCGACTTCGAGCGCCGGTATCGAGAGAATTTCGGTTAGATAGCAAGGAAGTCGACACATGAGCAAGAGTTTTTCCTTCACCTCTGAATCCGTTTCCGAGGGCCATCCCGACAAGGTCGCAGACCAGATTTCGGATGCGGTCCTTGATGCCATTTTGAGCGCCGATCCGCGCGGCCGCGTGGCTTGCGAAACGATGGTCAAAACCGGCGTGGTGATCGTGGCCGGCGAGGTCACCACCACTGCCTGGGTGGACGTCGAGGCGCTGGTGCGCAAGACGGTGTTGGACATCGGCTATGACACCTCCGACATGGGCTTCGATGGCGCGAGCTGCGGCGTGCTGAACATCATCGGCAAACAGTCGCCCGACATCGCTCAGGGAGTGGATCGCAAGGATGAGCGCAAGCAAGGCGCCGGCGATCAAGGTCTGATGTTCGGTTACGCGACCAACGAGACCGATGTGCTGATGCCGGCGCCCATTACGCTGGCGCACCGGCTGGTGAAGCGCCAGGCCCAGGTGCGCAAGAACGGCAAGCTGCCGTGGCTGCGTCCCGATGCCAAGAGCCAGGTGACCCTGCGCTACGAGAATGACAAGCCGGTGGGTCTCGAGGCGGTGGTGCTGTCGACTCAGCATTCCGATGACATCAGCACCAAGCATTTGCGCGAAGCCGTCATGGAAGAGATCTTGAAGCCGGTGCTGCCGGCCAAATGGATCGACAAGCGCACCAAGTACCACATCAACCCAACCGGCCGTTTCGTCATCGGTGGGCCCGTGGGTGATTGCGGCCTCACCGGGCGCAAGATCATCGTCGACACGTACGGCGGCTTCGCGCGCCATGGCGGCGGCGCATTCTCCGGCAAGGATCCGTCCAAGGTGGATCGTTCCGCCGCCTATGCGGCGCGCTATGTCGCCAAGAACATCGTCGCCGCGGGATTGGCCGAGCGCTGCGAAGTGCAGGTGTCCTATGCCATCGGCGTCGCGGAGCCTACCTCCATCATGGTGGAGACTTTTGGCACCGGCAAAATGTCCGACACCCGGCTGACCCAACTGGTGCGCGCGCATTTCGACCTGACGCCGTTTGGTTTGCGAGAGATGCTGGATTTGGCGCGGCCGATCTACCAAAAGACCGCTTCCTATGGCCACTTCGGCCGCAAGGAAGAGGAATTTAGCTGGGAGCGCACCGATAAAGCGGCGACGCTCGCCTCCGAATTGAAAGCTACGCGCGCCGCCTAAGCGCCGCTCAGGAGTCAACGATGAATGCAGCAGTAAAACCAAAGTCGGATTTTATCGTCAAGGATCTCAGTCTGCAGGATTGGGGCCGCAAGGAAATCAGGATTGCCGAGACCGAAATGCCGGGACTCATGGCGATTCGCCGCGAATATGCCGAGAGGCAGCCGTTGCGCGGTGCGCGCATCACCGGCTCCTTGCACATGACCATC